>NZ_JALKFW010000168.1:0-58159 GCF_023243055.1 Frankia sp. AgPm24
ACGGGCCGTCGTCGACGGTGGTGTCGGGTGATCCGCGGGCGTTGGACGAGTTCCTGGCCGGTTGTGAAACGCAGGAGGTTCGGGTTCGGCGGATCGCGGTGGATTATGCGTCGCATTCGGCGCAGGTCGACGATGTCACGGACGAGTTGACGGCGGCTCTGGCCGATATCACCCCGCGGGTGCCGGAGATTCCGTTCTTCTCGACGGTGACCGGTGAGCCGGTGGACGCGGCGGTGTTGGATGCCGGTTACTGGGCGCGCAACCTGCGGGAGCCGGTTCTGTTCGAGCCGGTGGTGCGGGGCCTGGTCGAGGGCGGCCGTCGTGTTTTCGTCGAGGTCAGTCCGCATCCGGTGGTGACGGTCGGCATACAGGAGACCATCGACGCGGCGGATTCGGGTGCGGTGACCATCGGGACGCTGCGCCGTGATGACGGGGGTCCCCGTCGCTTCCTCGCGAGTGTGGCCGAGGCGTTCACGCACGGGGTTGCGGTGGACTGGGCGCCGGCGTTCGGGGCGTCGCCGCGGCGGGTCGATCTGCCCACCTATGCCTTCCAGGAACAGCGGTACTGGGTGGACGTGCCCAGCACCACCGCGGTGCCCGAGATCACGGCCGGGGCGCCGGCGGATCCGGCCACCGCCCGGTTCTGGGCCGCGGTGGACCAGGAGGACCTGACCGCGCTGACGGCCGCCCTCGACGCCGATGCCGCGATCGAACCACTGCGGGCGGCCCTGCCGGTGCTCTCGTCCTGGCGCCGTCGCGAGGCCCGGGCGTCCGTCATCGACACCTGGCGCTACCGGGTCACCTGGCGCCCGATCGAGGCCACGACGTCGGGCGCCCTCACCGGCTCCTGGCTGCTGGTACACCCCGTCGGTCACGGTACGGACCCGTGGGTGGTCGGCACCACCGACGGCCTGCGCCGGGCGGGCGTCGACGTCATCCCGGTGGAGCTCGCGGACGGCGCCGCCGACCGCGCCGCGGTCGTCGCCGCGCTGACGAACGTTCTGGCCGGCACCGACGTTCTGGCCGGCACCGACGTTCTGGCCGGCACCGTGCGACCCGTCGGAGTCCTGTCCACCTTGGCGTTCGCCGAGACCGCCCACCCGGCGCATCCGGGGTTGCCGGTGGGGCTGGCGCTGAACCTGGCGCTCGCCCAGGCCCTGGGCGACCTCGACGTGACGGCGCCGCTGTGGATGCTGACCCGGGGCGGTGTGTCCCTCGGCCGGTTCGAGCCGATCGATGCTCCCGTCCAGGCGGCGGTCTGGGGACTGGGCCGGGTCGTCGGCCTGGAACATCCCGACCGCTGGGGTGGTCTGGTCGACCTGCCGGAGGGGTGCGACGAACGCGCCGTGGCCCGGCTGCTCGCGATCGTCGCGGCCGACCCGGTGGACGGTGGCGAGGACCAGCTCGCGATCCGGCCCGCGGGAACGTTCGCCCGCCGGCTGGTCCGGGCGGCCCCCGGCCAGCGAGAGACCGCCCACCAGACCAACCAGACCAACCAGACCAACCAGACCGCGCGGGACGACCAGGGCGGCGGCACGGGCTGGCGGCCGCGCGGCACCGTCCTCGTCACCGGTGGCACCGGCGCGCTCGGTCCCAGGCTGGCCCGCTGGCTGGCCCACGCCGGCGCCGACCACGTCGTCCTGGTCTCGCGACGAGGCGCGCAGGTCGCCGGGATGACCGACGTCGCCGCCGACGTCATCGCCGCGGGCGCCCGGCTGACCGTGACGGCCTGCGACCTGCGGGACGCGGACGCCGTGGCCGGCCTCGTGGCCGATCTGGCCGCCGCGGGCTCGCCGGTGCGCGCGGTCGTGCACGCCGCCGCCGTCATCGAGCTGGCCCCGCTCGCCGGCCTCACCGCGGCCGATCTCGCCGCTGTCCTCACCGCGAAGGCGGTCGGCGCGCGCACCCTGCACGACGCGCTCGGAGACACCCCGCTGGACGCCTTCGTGCTGTTCTCCTCGATCGCGGGAGTGTGGGGCAGCGGTGACCACGGCGCCTACGCGGCCGCGAACGCCTATCTCGACGCGTTCGCCCAGTGGCGCCGCGACCAGGGCCTGGTCGCCACCTCGATCGCCTGGGGGGTCTGGGACAGCTCCGAGGTGTGGGCGAGCACCGCCACCCCGGACGGCCTCGATCTGGACCGGGTCCGCCGCCAGGGCCTGCCGTTCCTCGACCCGCAGCTGGCGATGACGGCCATGGCCAGGGTTCTCGCCGACGACGAGACGCACATCGCTGTCGCCGACGTCGAGTGGGAACGCTTCGCACCGGTGTTCACCTCGGCCCGTCCCAGCCCGCTGCTGAGCGAGATCCCGCAGGTCCGGCAGGCACTGGGTGCCGACGCCGCGGATGGTACCGGCGCCGACCGCCCGGCCGTGACGTCGTCGGCGTCGGCACTCGTCGACCGGGTGCGGGGCCTGCCCGCGGCCGAGGCCGGCCGGGTGCTGCTGGAGCTGGTCCGGACCGAGGCGGCCGCGGTGCTCGGGCATCGGGGCGCCGGATCGGTCGACGCCGCCCGCGCGTTCCGTGAGCTGGGGTTCGACTCGCTCACCTCGGTGGACCTGCGTAACCGGCTGGGCGCGGCCATCGGCCGGCGCCTGCCCACCACCCTGGTCTTCGACTACCCGAACCCGACGGCGCTGGCCGAATTCCTGCGCGTCGACCTCGTCGGTGCCACACCGACCGTTCCCTTTGCCGCCACGACCGGTTCCACACCCGGTGCCGCGGAGGAGCCGATCGCGATCCTCGCGCTCGGCCTGCGCTTCCCCGGTGGGGTGCGGACCCCGGAGGACCTGTGGCGGGTGCTGGCCGCCGGCGAGGACGTCATCGGCGACTTCCCGACCGATCGCAACTGGGACCTCGACGCGCTCTACGATCCCGACCCCGACCATCCCGGCACCTCGTACACCCGCCGGGGCGGTTTCCTGCGCGACGCCGGGCACTTCGACCCCGACTTCTTCGGCATCTCGCCCCGGGAGGCCCTGGCGATGGACCCGCAGCAGCGGCTCCTGCTCGCCACCTCGTGGGAGGCGTTCGAGCGGGCCGGGATCGAGCCGGGTTCGCTGCGCGGTGCCCCGGTCGGGGTGTTCGTCGGCGCGAACTACCAGGACTACGTCCTCGGTGCGGCGGCGTCCCCCGACAACGCCGAGGGGCATCTGCTCACCGGGGGCGCGCCCAGTGTGCTCTCCGGCCGGCTCGCCTACACCTTCGGCCTGGAGGGTCCGGCCGTCACGATCGACACCGCCTGTTCGTCGTCGCTGGTGGCCATGCACCTGGCGAGCCAGGCGCTGCGGCGCGGGGAGTGCTCGCTGGCGCTCGCCGGCGGTGTCGCGATCATGGCGACTCCGGGGGCGTTCGTCGGTTTCAGCCGCCAGCGGGGCCTGGCCGTCGACGGCCGCTGCAAGGCGTTCTCCGCCGCGGCGGACGGTATGGGCATGGCCGAGGGTGTCAGCATGCTGGTGCTGGCCCGGCTGTCCGACGCACGCAGCGCCGGGTATCCCGTCCTCGCCGTGATCCGGGGCTCGGCGGTCAACTCCGACGGGGCGAGCAACGGCCTGACCGCCCCCAACGGACCGTCCCAGCAGCGGGTGATCCGCCAGGCGCTGGCCACCTCCGGTCTGCGCGCCGACGAGATCGACGCGGTCGAGGCGCACGGAACCGGCACGACCCTCGGGGATCCGATCGAGGCCCAGGCCCTGCTCGCGACCTACGGCCAGGGACGGCCGGCGGACCGGCCGCTGTGGCTCGGATCGCTGAAGTCGAACATCGGGCACACCCAGGCGGCATCGGGTGTGGCCGGAGTCGCCAAGATGGTCCTCGCCCTGCACCACGGCGTGCTCCCGCGGACCCTGCACGCGGAGGAAGCGTCCCCGCACGTCGACTGGACGGCAGGCGCGGTCCGGCTGCTCACCGAGCCCGTCCCCTGGCCCGCCCGGCAGCGGCCACGCCGGGCCGGGGTGTCGTCGTTCGGCATGAGCGGCACCAACGCCCATCTCGTCCTCGAGGAGCCACCGGCACCAGGGCCTGGAGCAGCGGGTGGTGAGGTCGATCCCACGGCTGACCCGACCAGTGCCGTGGCCGATGGCTCTGTGGCCGGCGAACCTGTGGCCGGCGAACCTGTGGCCGGTGAGCAGGATCTGCCCGCGCTGCCGTGGCTGATCTCCGGCCGCACGCCGGTGGCGCTGCGCGCGTCGGCCGCCGCGCTGCGCACCCACCTCGCCGACCATCCCGAGCAGGCCCTCGCCGATGTCGGGGCGGCGCTGCGGCGGCGATCGGCCTTCGAACACCGGGCCGCGCTGCGACCGGGCGGCCGCGGGAGCCTGCTCGCTGGGCTGGACGCGCTGGCCGCGGGCGCTCCCACGGCCGAGGTCCGCGAGGGCGTCGCCCGCTCCGGCCGGTCGGTCGTGTTCGTCTTTCCCGGCCAGGGCACACAGTGGGCGGGGATGGCGACCGGCCTGTTCGCGGACTCGGCGGTCTTCCGCGAGCGCATCGAGCAGTGCGCCGAGGCGCTGGCCCCGCAGGTGGACTGGTCGCTGCCCGACGTGCTGCGCGGCACGGCAGGGGCGCCATCGCTGGACCGGGTGGACGTCGTCCAGCCGACCCTGTTCGCCGTGATGGTGTCGCTGGCGGCGCTGTGGCGTTCCCACGGGGTGGAACCGGCGGCGGTCGTCGGACACTCGCAGGGCGAGATCGCCGCCGCCTGCGTCGCGGGCGGACTGTCCCTGGCCGACGCCGCGCGGGTGGTGGCGCTGCGGGCGAAGGCGCTCGGGGCACTGGCCGGGCGGGGCGGCATGGTCGCGGTGGCGTTGCCGGTCGAGGAGGTCCAGGCGCGGCTGGCGCCGTGGGCGGCGGATCTGTCCGTCGCCGCGGTGAACGGCCCGCGCTCGACCGTGGTGGCCGGCTCCACCGACGCGCTCGCCGCGCTGTCGGCCGACTGCGTGGCCGAGGGGGTCCGCATCCGTCGCATCCCGGTCGACTACGCCTCGCACTCGGCCCAGGTCGACGAGATCGGGCCGCGGCTGCGCGAGCTGCTCGCGCCGGTGCGCCCGCGGACGGCCTCGGTGCCGTTGTACTCGACGGTCACCGGTGGCCTGCTCGACACCGCGACCATGGATGCCGAGTACTGGGTGACGAACCTGCGGCGGACGGTGCGCTTCGACGAGACCACCCGCGCCCTGCTCGCCGCCGGACACGATGTGTTCGTCGAGGTGAGCCCGCACCCCGTCCTGACGGTCGGCATCCAGGAGACGATCGACGGGACACCGGTGGAGCCGAACGCGGACGCCGGCGATCCGGTCACCGTCGCGACGCTGCGCCGCGACGAGGGTGGGGCACCCCGGATGCTCGACGCGCTGACGGAGGCCTACCTGCACGGGGTCGACGTGCGCTGGCCGGACGCCACCGGTGACGGTCCGCCACCGGTCGACCGGCCGGACCTCGCGGCGGTGACGACCAGCCTGCCCACCTATCCCTTCCAGGAACGGCGCTACTGGTGGGCGGCGACGTCCCCCGCCGCGGTCGGCGACGTCGCCGCCGCCGGGATCGCTCCCGCCGACCATCCGCTGCTGGGCGGGGTCGTCGAGCTCGCGGACGGCCACGGCCACATCCTGACCGGCCGGCTGTCCCGGCGAACGCATCCCTGGCTCGCCGACCACATGTTCGCCGGTTCCGTCCTGCTGCCGGGCACCGGGTTCGTCGAGCTGGCGCTGCGCGCGGCCGAACAGGTCGGCTGCGACCGGGTCGAGGAGTTCACCCTCGACTCCCCGCTGATCCTGCCCGAACGGGACGCGGTGGACCTTCAGCTGCGGATCGACGGTCCCGACGACCGTGGGAACCGTGCGCTGACCCTGCACGCCCGCCCCGCGGGCGACCCCGGCGCCGACTGGGTCAGGCATGCCGGAGGTCTGCTCGCCGGTGAGGCGACGGCCGGCGCGACGGCCGGGCCCGATCCGGCCGACGAACCCGCGTTCGCCGAGCTGGCGGGAAGCTGGCCGCCACCGGGCGCCTCGGCGGTGGATCTCGACGGCGTGTACGAGCGGTTCGCCGCCGCCGGCTACGCCTACGGGCCGGCCTTCCAGGGTCTGCGGTCGGTGTGGACCCGCGGTGCGGACGTCTTCACCGAGGTCGCGCTGGCATCGGACCTCCAGGGCACAGCCGGTTCGTTCGGGCTGCACCCGGCGCTGTTGGACGCCGCGTTGCAGAGCCTGTGGGTCGCCGCCGCGGCCGACGAGGGCGCCGACTCCGGTGGCCAGGCCGCCCGGCTGCCGTTCTCCTGGGACGGGGTGTCCCTGCTCGCGGCGGGCGCCGGCCGGCTGCGAGCCTGGCTGAGCCCGCTGGGTCCAGACCGGACCCGGATCGTCCTCGCCGATCAGGCCGGAAACCCGGTCGCCGTGGTGGACTCCCTGGTCACGCGGCCGGTGGGAGACCAGCCCGTGGGACTCACCGGTGTCGGTGACCGGCTGTTCGCGCTCGACTGGGCGGCGTCGGCCACCGGCCAGACACCGCGAACGGTCCAGCCCTGGGCTGCCCTTGATGTCGGGCAGCCGGCGACGGACGGGGGCCTGGGGCTGCCGACCCGCTCGTATCCCGACCTGGACGCGCTCGCGGCCGCCCACCCGATCGCCGCTCCGCCCGCGGTGGTGCTCCTACCCCTTCGCCCCGTCGCGGCCGAGGCGCGGGACGTGCCCGGCGACCCGCCGGGCGAGGTGCGGCGGGCGACCCACCGGGCGTTGGCCTGGTTGCAGACCTGGCTTGCGGACGAGCGTTTCGGGTCGTCCCGGCTGGTGCTGGTGACCCGGGGGGCGGTGGCGGCACGCCCCGGGGAGGACGTGCGCGATCTCGCGGGCGCCGCGGTATGGGGCCTGGCACTGTCGGCACTGGCGGAGGCTCCGGACCGCTTCGTGCTTCTCGACCTGGATCCCGGCGATGCCCCGGATGCCGACATCGCCGGCGGTATCGGGAGGGCTTCTGACGGTGCGGTGTCGACCGACGCCCTGGTCGCCGCGGCGCTGGCGAGCGGGGAGCCGCGGCTGGCGATCCGGGACGGCGCCACCCGGGTCGCCCGGCTCGTCCGGGTCCCGACCACAGCGCCGACCGACGAGACCGAACCCGCCCGCTGGCGGCGCGACGGAACGGTCCTCGTCACCGGTGGCACGGGTGTCCTCGGTGCACTGGTGGCCCGGCATCTGGCCCACGTCCACGGGGTGCGCCGGCTGCTGCTGGTCAGCCGGCGCGGCAGCGCCGCCGAGGGCGCGGCCGAGCTCGTCACCGACCTGGCGGCCTGCGGCGTCGAGGTGTCCGTGCGGGCCGGTGACGTGGCGGACCGGGCCCAGCTCAGCGATCTGCTCGCCGCCATCCCGGCGGACCATCCCCTGACCGGTGTCGTCCACTGCGCCGGTGTCCTCGACGACGCGGTGATCCCGGCGCTGACCCCCGAACGGCTGGACCCGGTGCTGCGCCCCAAGGTCGACAGTGCCTGGCACCTGCACGAACTCACCCGCCAGCTTGACCTGTCGGCGTTCGTGCTGTTCTCCTCGGCCTCGGGCGTCTTCGGCGGGCCCGGTCAGGGCAGCTACGCCGCGGCCAACGCCTTCCTCGACGCCCTCGCCCATCGGCGGCGGGCGGCGGGCCTGCCGGCGACGTCGCTGGCCTGGGGGCTGTGGGAGCAGCGCAGCGAGCTGACCGGACGGCTCGGCGACCCCGACCTGCGACGGCTGGAACGAGCGGGGGTGCGGGCCCTGACCTCGGCCGAGGGGCTGCGGCTGTTCGACGCGGCCCTGGCCGCGGACCGGGCCCTGCTGGTCCCGGTCCGCCTGGACCTCGCCGCCCTCGGTGGTCGGGCCGGACCGGGTGGTGTCCCGCCGCTGCTGCGCGGGCTCGTGCGGACCCGTCCGCGCCGCGCCGCGGCCGTGGACGCGGTGGGCGACGGCGGGCCCGACACCCTGCGGCGGCGGTTGCTCACGGTGTCCCCCGAGGAACGGGACGAGATCCTCGCCGAGCTGGTGCTCGGCCAGGTCGGGGCTGTCCTCGGGCACGACCCGGGGTCCGCGGCGGCAGGGGGGCGAGCGTTCCGTGACCTGGGCTTCGACTCGTTGACCGCGGTCGAGCTGCGTAACCGACTGGGCGTGGCCACCGGTCTGCGGCTGCCCGCGACCCTGGTCTTCGACTACCCGACCCCCACGGCACTGGTGGGTTACCTGCGTGACGAGCTCGCCCCTGCCCCGGGCGAGACGGCCGCTGCGGGCGGGCCGGCCGGACCTGGAGTACCAGGCCAGCGGGGGGCGACGTCCGGAGCGGGCGGGACGGCCGAGCCGGCGGATGCCGTCGGGTCGGCCGCCGCGCTCGGGCGCCAGGCGGCGATCGCGTCGATGGACCTCGATGATCTTGTGCAGCTCGTCCTCGGGGACCAGGGGGCGCCCGCCGCCGGCCGGCCCGAGGTTTCCGGATCGGACGGAGCCGGTGACGCCGATGTCGCGTCCCGGCCTGACGGGTGGAGTCAGTGATGGCCACGTCGACGGAGAAGGTCGTCCAGGCACTGCGGACGGCGTTGCTGGACAACGACGCGCTGCGCGAGCGCAACCGCGACCTCGCGGACGCCGCGGGTGAACCGATCGCGATCGTCGGCATGGGCTGCCGGTATCCGGGCGGGGTGCGGTCCCCCGAACAGCTGTGGCGCCTGGTCGCCGACGGCGTCGACGCGGTCGGGGCCTTTCCCGCCGACCGCGGCTGGGACGTCGACGCACTGTTCGACCCCGACCCGGACCAGCCGGGCACCCTGTACACGGCCGAGGGCGGCTTCCTCGACGACGCCGCCACCTTCGACCCCGACTTCTTCGGCATCTCGCCGCGGGAGGCACTCGCGATGGACCCCCAGCAGCGGGTCCTGCTGGAGATCGCCTGGGAGGCGGTCGAACGGGCGAACATCGATCCACGCGGTCTGCGGGGCTCCGCCACCGGAGTGTTCGTCGGCGTGATGGCGACCGACTACGCCGCGCGCCTGCCCGCCGTTCCCGCCGACGTCGAGGGTTTTCTCGGCACCGGCACGGCGTCGAGTGTGGCGTCCGGACGCATCGCCTACGAGCTGGGCCTGGAAGGTCCGGCGCTGACCCTGGACACGGCCTGCTCGTCGTCACTGGTGGCCCTGCACCTGGCCTGTCAGGCACTGCGCCGCCGGGAGTGCGGGCTCGCCCTCGCCGGGGGTGTCACGGTCATGGCGAGCCCGGGGCTGTTCATCGGGTTCAGCCGGCAGCGCGGGCTGTCCCGCGACGGCCGGTGCAGGTCGTTCGCCGACGCGGCGGACGGCGCCGGGTTCGGGGAGGGCGCCGGCCTGCTGCTGCTCGAACGGCTCTCGGACGCCCGCCGGGCCGGGCGGCCGGTGCTCGCGGTCCTGCGCGGCTCGGCGGTGAACTCCGACGGGGCCAGCAACGGGCTGACCGCGCCGAACGGCCCGTCCCAGCAGCGGGTGATCCGGGCCGCGCTCGCGGACGCCCGCCTCGACCCGGCGGAGGTCGACGCCGTCGAGGGACACGGCACCGGGACGACCCTCGGTGACCCGATCGAGGCCCAGGCGCTGCTGGCGACCTACGGGCGCGACCGGGATCCACGGCGACCGCTGTGGCTCGGGTCGCTGAAGTCCAACATCTCCCACACGCAGGCCGCCGCCGGGGTCGGTGGCGTCATCAAGATGGTCATGGCGATCCGCCGCGGACTGCTGCCGCGGACCCTGCACGTGGACGGGCCCAGCCGCACCGTCGACTGGTCCGCGGGCGCGGTCCGACTGCTCACCGAGGCGATGCCGTGGCCGGCCGAGGACCGTCCGCGCCGCGCCGGTGTCTCCTCGTTCGGAGTCAGCGGGACGAACGCCCATCTGATCGTCGAACAGGCACCGGTGGACACCCCGACGGACGGCCCGCCCGACCCGCCCCCCGTCCGCGGCACCGACGGGACCGGCAGCACCGACGTCGCGCCTCCCGTCCCGCTGGTCCTGTCGGCGAACGACCACGAGACGCTGCGGGCCCAGGCCGAGCGGCTACGGGCCCAACTGGCCGACGCGACGTCCTGGCGCCCGGCCGATGTCGGGCACACACTGGTGACGGCCCGGGCACGCCACCCACACCGGGCGGTCGCCGTCGGCGCGGACCCGGGCGGGCTGCTCACCGCGCTTGCCGCGCTCGCCGAGGGGCGGCCCACCCCCATGGTCGCCACCGGTGTGGCGGACGCCAGCCGTGCGCCGGTGTTCGTCTTCTCCGGCCAGGGCAGCCAGTGGGCCGGAATGGCGCTGGAGCTGGCGGAGTCCTCGGCGGTGTTCCGGTCCCGGCTCGACCTGTGCGCGCAGGCGCTCGCCCCGCACGTCGACTGGTCGCTGTGGGATGTCCTGCGCGGCGCTGCCGGCGCACCCGGTCTGGACCGGTCCGACGTCGTCCAGCCGGCGCTGTTCGCGGTGATGACGGCGACGGCCGAGCTGTGGCGGACGTTCGGGGTCCGACCGGCGGCGGTGGTCGGACACTCCCAGGGCGAGATCGCCGCGGCCTGCGTCGCCGGGGCGATCAGCCTGCCCGACGCGGCCCTCGCCATCGCGCGCCGCGGCGCGGCGTTGGCGGCGGAGCTCGGCGGACAGGGCGGGATGGTCACGGTGGCACTGCCCCGGGCCGAGGTCGAGACGCTGCTCAGGCCCTGGGACGGGCGGCTCGCCGTCGCCGCGGTCAACACGTCCGACTCGGTCGTCGTCTCGGGGGAAACCGCCGCCCTGGCCGAGCTGCTGGAACGCTGCGCGACGGAGGGGACGCGGACCCGGCGGATCGCCGTCGACATCGCCTCCCACTCCCCGGCGGTCGACCGGGTCCGCGACCGGCTGCTGGCCGGGCTCGGGCCCGTGCGGCCGGTCTCCGCCGCGACACCGTTCTACTCCACGGTGGACGGCGAACGGATCGACACCGCGACCCTCGACGCCCCCTACTGGCTGCGTAACACCCGCCAGACCGTGGAGTTCGAGCGGGCGGTGCGCGCCCTGCTGGCCGACGGGCACCGGACGTTCATCGAGGTCGGCCCGCATCCGGTGCTGACCGCCGCGATCGGACAGATCGCCCTGGACGCCGGACTCGACCTCGCGGGCGTGGCCGGAGCCGGTCCGGACGCCGTCCTGACCATCGCCTCGGGGCGGCGCGACACGGGTGGTCTCGACCAGTTCCTGCTCGGGGTGGCCGCCGCGCACGTCCACGGGGTACCGGTGGACTGGAGCGCCGCGTTCACCGGCACCGGTGCGCGGCTCGTCGACCTGCCGACCTACCCGTTCCGGCGGCGCCGCTTCTGGCTGGAGGCGGACCGCGGTGTCGGCGGCGACGCCCCGTCGGTCGGTCTGGCCGCGGCCGATCATCCCCTGCTGGGGGCGGCCGTCGACTGGCCGGACGCCGGCCCGGTGGCGCTCACCGGCCGCCTGTCCACCCGCAGCCACCCGTGGCTCGCCGACCACGCGGTCACCGGCGTCGTGCTGCTACCCGGGACGGCGCTGGTGGAACTCGCGATCCGCGCCGGTGACCAGGTCGGACTCGACCAGGTGGCGGAACTGACCCTGGCGGCACCACTGATCATCCCGGCCGATACGGCGATCCACCTGCAGGTTCTCGTCGGTGCGGCCGACCCGTCGGGGCGGCGCGGCATCGACATCCGGTCCCGGGTCGAACCGGCCCGCTCCAGGTCGGCGCCCGGCTCCGCCGACCTGGACGCGCAGGAGCACATCCCGTGGACGACGCACGCGACCGGGGTTCTGTCGAGCCGGGCCACCTCTCGACCAGGCACGGATCGACCGGGCCCGGACGAGATCGGGGTGTGGCCACCGACCGGCGCGCAGCAGATCGACCTCGACGGCTGCTACGAGCGGTTCGCGGAGTCCGGTTTCGGCTACGGTCCGGCCTTCCAGGGCCTGCGGGCGCTCTGGCGCCGGGACGAGGAGCTGTTCGCCGAAGTCGTCCTGCCCGCGGAGCAGCACCCCGACGCCGGCCGGTTCGGTGTGCATCCGGCGCTGCTCGACGCGGCGTTCCAGGCCGTCGGCTTCCTCGGTGGGCCGGTTCCCGCCGGGGCACTCGGCCGGCTGCCGTTCTCGTGGTCCGAGGTGCGGCTGCACGCCACCGGCGCCACCACCCTGCGGGTCCGGCTCACCCCGCAGGAAGGCGACGCGGTGTCCCTGCTCGCCGCCGACGTCGCCGGCCGGACGGTCGTCTCCGTCGGCGCGCTGACCCTGCGCCCGGTGCCCGCGGGGGCGCTGGCGCGGGCGGCGGACGACACCCGCGCCACCCGGTTCAGGGGAAGTGACTGCCTGTTCCGGATCTGGTGGGCGCCGGTGACGGCGGATCTCGCGGTCCGGGCTGGATCCGGCCCACCGTCCACCGCGGTGCTCGGCCCCGCGCAGGACAGCCTCGTCGAGGGCCTCCTCGCCGGGCTCGTCGCCACCGGCACGCCGGCCCGGCTGACCGAAACGCTCGCCGATGTGACGGCACCGGACGTTCCCGGCCCGGATCTGGTGTTCACCCTCGTGCCCGGCGGCGACCCGGACACGGATGTTCCGGGTGCCGTACGGGCGGCCACCGCCGCCGCGCTGGCGCTTGTCCAGCAGTGGCTGGCCGACGAACGGTTCTCGTCCAGCCGGCTGGTGTTCGTGACCCGGGAGCTGATCGCCGCGGACGGCGACCCCGGGACGTCGGGGCGGCCCGGGCGCGATCTTGCGGCCGCCGCGGTCCGCGGTCTGGTCCGCTCGGCCCAGTCGGAGCACCCGGACCGCTTCGTGCTGGTCGACCTGGACGATCACGTCGAGTCGTACGCGGTCCTCCCGGCGGCGCTGAGGACCGACGAACCGCGGCTCGCGGTGCACACCGGGATGGTCCGCGCCGAACGGCTGGTCCGGCTCACCACCCCGCCCGGTGTGGCGGACGACGCCGTGGCGGGGGACGACGCCGTGGCGGGGGACGGGACCGCGGGCAGCGCGCCGGTCTGGGCGACGCACGGAACGGTGCTGGTCACCGGGGCCACCGGCACGCTCGGTCGGCTGGTCACCCATCACCTCGCCACCGCCCACGGGGTGCGGCGACTGCTGCTGCTCAGCCGGCAGGGTGCCCAGGCGGCCGGCGCGGCGCAGCTGCTCGCGCAGCTTGGCGCCCTCGGGGTCAACGCCACGCTCACCGCCTGCGACGTCGCCGACCGGGAGGCACTCGCCGGCGCGCTGGCGTCCATCCCGGCCGAGTTCCCGCTGTCCGGTGTGGTGCACACGGCCGGTGCGGTCGACGACGGGGTCATCGCCGCGCTGACCCCGGCGCGTATCGACGCGGTGCTGCGACCGAAGGCGGACGCCGCCTGGCACCTGCACGAGCTGACCCGCGACGCCGACCTGACCGCCTTCGTCCTGTACTCGTCGGCGGCGGGGGTCTTCGGCAGCGCCGGGCAGGGCAACTACGCCGCGGCCAACGCCGTCCTCGACGCCCTGGCGGTCCAGCGCCGGGCGGCGGGCCAGCCGGCGACGTCACTGGCCTGGGGAATGTGGGAGCAGCGCAGCGCGCTGACCGCCCACCTGGGCGCCGCCGACCTGACCCGGATGTCGGCCAGCGGGTCACGACCACTGTCGAGCGAGCAGGGGCTGGCCCTGTTCGACGCGGCCCTGGCGACCGCCGTGCCGGTGGCCGTGCCGATCTGGCTGACCCCCGTGGCCCTGCGCGTACGGTCCGGCGGATCGGCCACCGGGAAGCGGGCCGTAGGGGCAGGTACTGTGCCGCCGTTGCTGCGTGGCCTCGTCGACGGCCCGGGACCCACCCGCCAGGGCTCCACCCGCCGGGTCGTCGACGCCGCCGTCGAACGCGATGCGTTCGCGCGCCGGCTTGCCGGGCTCGGCGGGCCCGAGCGGGAGGCGACGCTCGTCGAGCTGGTCCGCGCCGACGTGGCGTCGGTGCTCGGCCATGCCAGCACCGACGAGGTGGCGGCGCACCGCAGCTTCCTGGAGCTGGGATTCGACTCGCTGACCGGCATCGGCCTGCGCAACCGGCTGGCCGACGCCACCGGGCTGCGGCTGCGGCCCACCGTTGTGTTCGACCATCCGACCCCCGTCGAGCTCGCCCGGTACCTGTCCGCCGAGCTGGCCCGGGCGGCCGTGGACGACGAGCGGACCGCCGGGGTGAGCACGCCGTCGTCGGAGCTCACCGACCCCGGATCGTCCGATCCGGCGGCGCAGGCCAGCGCCGAACCAGCCACCGCGCTGTTTCGCCGGGCCACCGCCAGCGGCAAGATCAAGATTGGGCTGGACCTGCTGCGGGACGCGGCGCTGCTGCGGCCGATGTTCACCGGCGTCGACGACCTCCCCCGGATTCCCGCACCGGTGCGCATCGCCCGCGGGCCCGCCCGTCCGCCGATCATCTGCTTCTCGTCCTTCGTCGCGCTCGGTGGGGTCCACCAGTTCCTGCGGTTCGCGTCGTTCTTCCGCGGCGAACGGGACGTGTCCGTGGTGGCGCTGCCCGGCTTCGAGGACGCCGAGGCGCTACCGACCAGTGTCGACGCCCTGATCGACCTGCTGGCCGAGACCGTCGCCATCCACGGCGGCGGGGTACCGCCCGTCCTGCTGGGCGCGTCGTCCGGTGGCCTGCTCGCCGTCGCCGCGGCGCGGGCACTGGAGCGCCGGGGACTCGACCCGGCGGCTGTCGTCCTGCTCGACACCTACCTGGCCAACGACCAGGCCATCGCCCAGTTCCAGGACGTGCTGGTCGGTGGGATGTTCGAACGGGAGGGGGCGTTCGTCGCGATGAACGACACCCGACTGACGGCCATGGGCTGGTACTGCGACCTGTTCGCGGACTGGGCACCAGCGCCGATGTCGACGCCCGTCCTGCTGGTGCGGGCCGCCGAACCGCTGGTCGACGTCGCACCCGAGGACCTGGCGACGGACTGGCGTTCCTCCTGGCCGAGCGCCCACACCGTCCTCGACGTGCCGGGAAACCACTTCACCATCGGCGAACAGCACGCGGAGGTCACCTCCGGCGTCGTCCGGGACTGGCTCCAGAACATCCTCGGCGAGCAGGTGGGACACACCCGGGTCGAGTACTCGTGAACGGTGTCGACGACCGTTCTCCGACGACGACGAAAGGCCGACCATGACCGACATCGCTGTCCTCGAAAGCCTGTGGTTCCGGCGGTTCGCCGCCGCGCGGAACACCGGTATCCGCCTGGTCTGCTTTCCGCACGCCGGTGGATCGGCGACGTTCTACCAGCCTTTCGCCCGGGACCTGGAATCCGTCGCCGACCTGTGGGCGGTGCAGTATCCGGGCCGCCAGGACCGGCGGTCGGAGCCGCCCTTCGAGAGCATCGACGACGTCGCCGACCAGGTGGCCGGGCTGCTCGGATCCGCCGCCGGCCCGCCGCTGGCGTTCTTCGGCCACAGCATGGGCGCGGTCGTGGCCTTCGAGGTGGCCCGCCGGCTCGACCGGGCCGGCCGACCCGGCCCGGTCGCCCTGTTCGTCTCCGGCCGCCGTGCCCCCTCGGTGCCCCGGATCGAGCTGGTCCACCAGGGAACCGACGCCGACATCCTGCGTGCGCTGCACGAGCTCGCCGGAACGGACCCAAGGATTCTCGGCGACGAGGAGATCCAGCAGATGATCCTGCCCGTCGTGCGCGGCGACTACCGGGCCGTCGAGCGTCACCGCCACGTTCCCGGACCCCCACTGACCTGTCCCGTCGTCGCCTTCGGCGGGGACGACGACCCGCACGCCTCGGTCGCGGACCTGCGCGCCTGGGCCGACCACACCACCGGCCCCTTCGAAGCGCACATCCTCCCCGGCGGCCACTTCTATCTGGTGAACGAGCGCGAGGGTGTCACGGCCGCCATCGCGGAAAACCTGGCTGCCCTCACCGGTCCGGTCAGTGGTAGCCGGAAATAAGAACGGATCTTTCATTGACGCCGCCTCGGGTGGCGCCGAACGAAAGGATGGAAAGATGAGCATCGGTTACATTCTTGGTGGCGGAATCAGCCACGATCCGGGCGCCGGATCCGAGCTGTACGACGCCTTCGAGGTGATGCGCGCACTCTACGCGGACATCAGCGGATGGACCGGTCTGACACCGGCGCGGATCCGCACCGAGGAGCTGCCCGAGGAGCAGGAGGCCCGGCAGTCGATCGGCGCCATCCGCCAGGCGGCGCTCGCCCTGGGCATCCACGACATCCTCGCGGAGCAGGGAATCCATCCCAGCGCGGTGGGCGGGTTGAGCCTCGGCGCGATGAGCAGCAGCTGCCTGGCGGGTTCGATCGACCGGGAGGCGTTCTTCGGCCTGCTGTGGCAGACCCGGCTCACGCCGCCGCCGGCACCGGACGCCCCCGCCCAGGGCCTCGCGCTCGCCTTCGTGCCGATCGAAGAGGACACCCAGAGCTACCACGAACCGGCCCGACCCGGTGTCCATCTCGCCGGCGACTTCGGCACCGCCTTCGACGGCACGAAGGCCATGCTGATGCTCGCCGGCTACCGGGATGCCCTGGAGGCGTTGTCCGCGCAGGTTCCCCCCGGGACGGTGGTGGTCCTGCCCGGCGTGACGACGGCGGTGCACAGCCCGCTGCGGCAGGCGGCCAACGACTACCTGGCGCCGTACATCGAGGCGGTCGAGTTCCGCGCGCCCACGATCCCGCTGGCGTCCTGTCTGGAGGAGAAGGCACTGACCACCGGCGACCAGGTGCGTGACCTGTTCCTGCGCAACGCCGTCACCCCGATCAGCATGGTCCACCTGATCTCGGGCCTCGCGCTCGGTGGCACCCGGCTCGGCGTGGTGATCGGCCCGGCCGTGCCGGAAGGCGTCATCGCCTTTCCGTTCCCGGTCGTGCACGTGGAGAAGCCGGAGCACCTCACGGATCTGAGCACCGCCATCTACGACCTCGGCATCGACCTCACGCTCCCACAGGGAGCCTGACATGCCCGCGGCGCCGGGGTCGGCGGTGCGGTCGCGGTACGCGGCGCTGACCGAGCAGTGGCTGGCCGAGGACCTCGACGCCTGGACGGCGCGGGTCGTGCGGCGCCACTTCGACCCGCAGGGGGGCAGCCCCTACTGGCTCGCTCGCGCCACCGACCTGCCGTTCGACCCGCGTGACATCACCCGCTACGACGAACTGACCAGTTTCGGGCCGTTCCCCCTCGACGTCCTGCGCGAGGCGGATCCGACCGGGTTGGTGCCCCTATCCGTGCCCAGGCCGCTGAGCGGGCGGATCTGGGAGTCCGGCGGCACGACCGGCAGCCCGTGCCGGGTCTTCTACACCCCGCGGATGATCCTGCACCGGGGAGTGTGGCGGCGCTGGTCGTTCGTGACCGAGGGCTTCGAACCCGAGCGCCGCTGGCTGCACGCCACCCCGACCGGCCCCCACCTGATCGGCAACGGCGCCTGGGAGATCTCCGAGCTCTACGCCTCGCTGGTCTACGGCATCGACATGGATCCCCGCTGGATCAAACGCCTGATCCGCGCGGGACGGCTCAAGGACGCGGCCGACTACACCGATCACCTGCTCGAACAGATCAGTACGGTGCTGGCCACCCAGCCGGTCGACTACCTGAACACCACCCCGGCGCTGTTCGCGGCGCTGGCCCGCCGCCACCCCGACCTCGCGGGCCGTCTGGCCGGGGCCCGGCTCAGCGGCACCCAGCTCAGCGGGGACATGTACCGCGAGTTCGTCGCGGTTCTGGGCGGCGGTCCGTGCGGGGTCAGCTACGGCAACACCTTCGGCAACGCGGCCAGCCTTCCCGTCGAGCGCGACGGCGATCTGCTGCCCTACGTGCCCAACTATCCGCAGGTCACGATGGCGGTGGTCGACAAGGCCGACTGGCGGCGGACGGTCGGTTACGGCGAGGGCGGCCAGGTGCGCCTCACCGTCCTGCACGACGACCTGTTCCTGCCGAACGTGCTGGAACGCGACCAGGCCGTCCGCTACGACACCGGCGACGGCTGGCCCTGTGACGGCGTGGCCAACGTCCGTCCGTTGCAGATCGCCCAGTCGGCACCGGAGGGACTGTACTGACGAGTCCACGCAGCGCTGCCGCCGGCGGCATGATCCTCTCGCGTGCCATCGCCGGGACTCCTACAGTGACGTCGCACGGTGTCATCTTGTGGTGGCTCCGTGTCGTCGCGCCGAGGCCCGCGCGGATCCTGTTGTCCTGACGGAACATGGTGCTCTCCGGTGCCGGGTCGTGGCCACCGGGTAGCGCCTGTCCGGCCTGACAAGCTCCTTCGACCACCTCGGATGGTGCGATGAACGAGGTCGGCAGCACGGCACGGACCGCGTACCTGGACCGGGACCCGGTGCACGCGACGGTGCACGTCCGCGGAGCGCGGCTCGCGTACAGCGACGAGGGTTCGGGACCCGCGGTGGTCCACGCCCATGGGCTCCTCCAGAGCCGGGCCACCGAGCGGGCGTCGGGGATGTTCGACTGGACACCGGTCGTCGCCGCCGGACGGCGGTTGGTGCGCTACGACGCCCGCGGCCACGGCGCGTCGACCGGTACGCCGACCCCCGCGTCGTACACCTGGCCGCAGCTCGCCGGCGATCTCCTGGGCCTGCTCGACCACCTCGTCGGCCCGGAGCCGGTCAGTGGGATCGGCTGCTCGCTGGGCACCGCCACCCTTCTGCACGCCGCCGTGCGGGAACCGGGTCGCTTCGATCGGCTGGTCCTGACCGCTCCACCCACCGCCTGGGCCTCCCGGGCGGCCCAGGCCGACCTGTACCGGCTTGCGGCTGACCTCGTGGAAACACGCGGATCCGGCGCTCTCGCGAAGCTCGCCGCCCGGTCCCTCGCCGCTCCGGCGTTCGCCGATCTCCCTGATCTTCCCGGACCGGCGTCGGCCCCCGCCGTCGGCGAGGAGCTCCTCCCCGCGGTCCTGCGGGCCGCCGCGGCCTCCGATCTTCCCGCCGAGCAGGACCTGGCCACCCTCGACCTGCCCGTGCTGATCCTCGCCTGGGCCGGTGATCCCGGGCATCCGGTCTCCACGGCCGAACGACTCGCCGAACTGATGGCCGGCGCACGGCTGCACGTCGCCGAATCAGGGGCTCAACTGCGACAGTGGGGCGTGACGGCGGCCCGGTTCCTGACGCCCGCCGCCAGGCTGCGGGCACCTGTGGGGCGTCCGGCCCGGTAGGGCTCCAGAACCCCGTATGTGGATGATGACCTGCACGTCTGCCGGACGAGGCATGCGTCGGGCAGGCTGGATGGTTGCGTTGTGGCCGCTGCTCTACGTTCCGACACGGAGCGCTTTCAGGCGGATGTTGTCCGGGGTACATGGAAGGCTCTGTTGTATCCGTGCGGGCAGGGTCTTGTGCTGACGGCCGGGCATGAGCGCGGGCTACATGGTGAGGCGGACCGGCTCGGCATCGGGCATCTCGTCCAGAGCGGCGAGGTGTCCGACGATCAGGATGTCGGCGCTGAGCTTGCACGGGGACGGGACGGCCCGCGTTCGTCCGCGTTGGGCGCGGAGCTGGCGAGCTGATCGCGACCGTGGACGAAGGCCGGGCGTGAACGGCACTGGAACGTATGAGGAATATGATGAGAGGTGATTGCCGGACCGGGTTGGTGTCGGTCGTTGCGCGGCGGTGCATGTCACCTGCCCGGCTTGGGGCGCGGGTGCGTGGCTGATGTCCTGGGGGAGGAAGAGGCCGTAGATGGACCCGTATCAATGGTGGCAGGATCGGCTTACGGTGGAGTTCTTCGGACCGAGCGCGGCCGGACGGCCGGTCGTCCTCTACGTCGACAACGACAAGGCGAAGGCGCTACGCGGACCGGACGGCCCGGATCTCGTCGAAGCCGTCCAGTCGCGGCTTGACTGGTACCACCAGAACGACATCTTCGATGGTATCTTCCGTACCGTGCCGCCCTGGCGGCGGGGAACACGTGCACAGCCGCCGCCCTGCCTGCCGCTTCTCGCCGTCTGCGTGCTCGCCGGCACCCTGATGCGCCGCGAAGGTCGGGTCTGGTCCAGCAACTACTATCAGCGGCTCGTCGAATGTCTGCCCATGCCGCGCGGCACCGACCAGGAGAGCCTGCAGCGGCTGCAGACAAGCTATGAACAGATCCCCGCTCACTGGGAGATCCTCGGCGAGTGGATGCGCGAGCAGGACGGCGCGCGGGGCATCGTTACCTTTCCCGACGACGGGCGCCGTAAAGGCAACCAGTCGCGAATCGTGTTCGCGCTGTCCCAGGCCATCGTCCGGGAACGTGACCTGCCGGAGCTGGAACGTTTCTTCCGTTCACCGCTCGGGCGGTCCGCGGTGACGGCGGCGGAGCCGGTGGAACTCGTGTCGGCCCTGCGTCGCTGGGAGGGACTCGACACAAGGCGGCTCTCCCCACCGCTACAGGAAGCGCTCCTCACCGCCCGGTCAGACCAGGACAGGATTCTGGGCGGGATTCTCGTGGCGGTGGCGGGCTCATCGCACCGGCCGGCGGCTCTGGTCCAGATTCCCGGCCAGGCCGCGGCACAGGGACGACTCACACTGGTCCTGCAACCGAAGTTCGTCGACGCCGACTGGGGGAACTGGGAAGCCGGCTGGCATGCACCGATCGTCGACGGTGTCGACGGCGACGCCCTGACCGGTGCCGGTTGGAACCTCACTGTGCGCGCCGAGCCTGGTCTGACCTCCTACACCCTCACCGGCGATCCGCCTGCGGTGGAGACCGCGCTGGTCCAGGGCATGACGGCGACCGGCACCCGGCTGCGTGTCGCCCAAGGCCCCCGCAACCTGCTGGTCGCGGCTGAGGACGACGCGGCCGGCGCCTGGGTCGCTGGTGACGCGGTTGACACCGACGAACCGCTGCTGTTCGTCGTGCGAGACGATCGGCTTGGCCCCGTGGTGGACGCGGTGAGCGCCGCGGTGGGCGACGTCGACCCCGAGCCGGGCCCGTTCCCGGGTTGGCATGTGCTGCGGGACGTGTTGTTCACCGACGCCGTGGCGGCAACCGCCGTCTTCGACCGGCTCGGAATCGGCGTGGCGGTACGGTCCGCGCCGCCACTGCGCCTGGTCGGCGGGCTGCGCATCGGTCGGGACAGTGGCGAGGGCGCACGCGGATCCCGCTATCTGCTCGACGGCCCCCCCGACGTTGCGCTGCCCGCCGGGTTCGACACCGCGACTGCGGTTCTGCTCAACGGGCGACGCCTACGCCCGCCGCGGATCGGCCGCGTCATCCGGCTCCGGTCGCTTGGTCTCGCCGAGGGCACCTACACCGTGCGGGCTGGCGAATTCACCCGGCGGTTCACACTGCACCCGCCGCGACGTCCGACCACCGTCGGCGGCATCGAGGAGCTGCCGGCCGGCTCGGGCCGGTCCCTGCCGGTCCCGCACGGAGCGAAGGTGTATTTTTTCCGCGCTGATGGGCACGCCACCCCGGTCGGAGAACCGACCGCGCCCCGGTGGTGGAAACGGCGGGGCACCACCCTGCAGACGTTTAGCTACCGAGTCATCCCGCCGCGGGACGCGGTGTGGCTGGCGGCAACCGGACCGAGCACGATCGTCCACCAGTTACGTGACGACTCCCCGAAAATCGACCGCCTCACCGCCGCCGACACGCAGGCGTGGGCGCACTTCGTGCTGGCGAGCCAGGCCGGCCAGCCGCACGAAAAGGCCTGGCGTCGCTACCAGAAGGCGGTCCTCAACCATCAGAGCGTCCTCACCCACGAGGCTGGCTGGAAGACACGGTGACGTTCGATCCGGATGTTCTTCTCACCTGGTTGGCAGATCGTCGAGGCGGGTCGCTTGCCTCGCTCTACCGGACCATCGCCTGGTACGCGGACGACCGGTTCGACGCGGCGGACCTCATCCCCGCGCGCCGGCTGGTCCTGACCATGAACGAGCTGGGTGTTCTCACGATCGACTGGCATCGGCGGCAATGGGAGGCACAGCCGTCGGGGTTGGCCACACTTCCCGGTCGCGAGAGCGTCGCCCTGTTCACGGGAGTGGTCCGCGAGGAGCAGCTCGAGGCCACCACGGGAACGGGTGTACGAGTTGTCGTGCACCGCAACGACGACGGTCAGGAACGGCTCCCCGTACCGTCCACGTGGTGGCTGGTCTACGAGGACGACCGGCGACTGTCTGCGGCGGCAGCCCGTGGCGGTCTTCCTCTCGAGCCCGACGCGGCGCTCCGTCGCAGCGCGACCCTGCGCGCGGTGGAACCGGGGAAACCGGCGGAGCCGCCGGGACGCCAGGGACCACCGATGGCCCGCTGGAACCGTCGAGCGATGACCTTCCAGACGGTCGACCGTCGTCACTTCGGCGAGGGCCTCTACCGGCGGGAGACCCACGGCACAGCCAGGGAATACCTGCTCTGCCGCGGCGACCGGTGGTTCTGGACCACCCCGGCCGAAGGTCGGTATCTCGTGGGCGGCGAAACGATCCATCCACTGCGCTGGGAGCGCGACGAAGGCAAAGGCGACGGTGCGGTCGGAGTGCTGTCCGTCGACAGCAGGATGCCGCTGCCGCTCGCGCACCGGCGGATCGCCGTGCTGTGTACGGGGCTTCCGCCCGTCCACGAATCCGGCCAGACCAGGTATGACGGCGTGCCGCACCGCGTCGCCGACCGCATCGCGACCTCGCTCTCGTCGGCTCTGAAGGTGGATGCATGACCGGCGACCAGCCCGCAGGCCTTGACGTCCACGGCACGTTCGACGCGCTGCGCAACGCTTATCTGCGGTACTACGACACGCCGTTCGGTCTGGCCGACGACCGACTGACACGCGAGCGGCGGGCCCTGCTCGACCGGCCCGGCGGCGTGTACACCGAGCCGCTCATCGAGCTGCGGCCGGAATATGTGACGACCGGCTACTCGCCGGTGGAGTCGGGCCGTCGAGTCGGCGCGCCGCCGGAACTCGCCGAATTCGCTGCCTGCGGCCTGCTGCCGCCGGGCCGCAGCCTCTACACCCACCAGGAACAGGCGCTGGCGGCCGGGCTTGGACCAGACCGGAACATGGTTATCACCGCTGGTACCGGTTCCGGGAAGACGGAGTCCTTCCTGCTGCCGGTGATCGCGAGCCTGCTGGTCGAGTCGCGGGCCTGGACCGGCGGCCCGGTGCCGCTGGTGCCCTGGTGGCGGACCTCGGGGCCGTTCCAGGCTCAGCGACAGGGCGAGACCGGTCACCCGGCAGCGGTGCGTGCCCTTGTGCTCTACCCGATGAACGCTCTCGTCGACGACCAGCTGGTGCGGCTGCGGCGGGCGCTCGACAGCAACGAGGCCCGCGACTGGCTGGATCGCCACCGCGGCGGCCACCGGCTCTTCTTCGGCCGTTACACCGGCGCCACCCCCGTCACCGGCGAGCCCGGTGAAAATCGGCAGCTCTCCGAGCTGCGGGGATATCTGCGCGCCACCGAGCGACGTGCCCGGCAGGCCTGGCGCACCGACGGCGATGCCCGCCACTTCGTCCCCCGGCTCGACGGCGCCGAGATGCGTTCGCGCTGGGACATGGCGGCGGCGCCACCGGACATCCTCATCACCAACTACTCGATGCTCAACATCATGCTGGGCCGGGCGCGGGACCAGAACTTCTTCGACACCACCCGGGACTGGCTCACGCGACAACCCGAAAACCGCTTCACCCTGGTCGTCGACGAACTGCACCTCTACCGCGGCACCGCCGGCACCGAGGTCGCCTACCTGCTACGCAACCTCCGACATCGGTTGGGGATCGCCGGCCGGCCGGAGAAACTGCGGATCCTCGCCGCCTCGGCCTCGCTGGACCCGGAACGGGACCGTCGTTTCCTTTCCGAGTTCTTCGCCGTCGACGCGGACACCTTCGACTTCGTCGCCGGAACGGTGATCACGTCATCGCCCGGCACCATCAACCTCAGCGGTGCCGCCGCCGAGTTCGGCGTCGCGGCCGGTCCGGACGATCTCACCCCGCAGGACGCGTCTCAGTTGCTCGGACACACCGGCGCCCCGGCCGCACTGCGCGCCGCGTTGCAGGACCCGGACCACGGTGGGTCAGTAACCCGGACCGCATCCGATCTCGCCGCCCGGTTGTTTCCCGGGGTGGCCCTGTCGCAGGGTCGGACGGCGCTGCAGGGGCTGCTCGAGGCCCTGCGCACGGCGGGCGCCGCAGACGAGGCTGACGCGCTGCCGAAGATCCGCGCGCACCTGTTCTTCCGTAACGTCAGCGGCATCTGGGCATGCACCGACCCAGCCTGCTCCGCCGTCGATGACCCCACAGATTCGGCCGGCCCGGTCGACACGGCCCCCGTCACGGGCGGCGGGCGGGCACGCACCGTCGGCCGGCTCTACGGCCAGCCGCGGGACCGGTGTCGCTGCGGCGCTCGCGTGCTCGAACTCGTCTTCTGCCAGAGCTGCGGAGACGTCATGCTCGGCGGGTTCACTGTCGCGGCCGAGACCGAACGAGCCACCTTCCGTGGCGAGCTGTTCCCGGACGTCCCTGAACTCACCCGGCTGCCGGAGCAGGCCGCCGTTGATCGCACGGCGGCGAACTACATCGTCTACTGGCCCTCCACCCAGCCGCAGCAGGCCGACGACGATGCCTCCTGGAGGCGCGGAGAGCTGACCTTCACCTTCCGGCGTAGTGCGCTTGACCCGGCCACCGGCCGAGTGACCAATGGAGAGCACGGTTTCACCGGCTGGAGCTTCCACGTCTCGGCGAAGCGAGGATCGGGCGTCGACCGCGGCGCGATCCCGCCGTTTCCCACCCGCTGCCCGGCCTGCGGCGCCGACTGGGAGATCATGTACAGGAAGGGCGCGTCCCGAACACGTCCGCTCGCGCCCACCGACCCGCTGCGCTATCGGTCCCCGCTGCGACTGATGCGTACCGGCTTCGAAAAGATCAACCAGGTGCTCGTCACCGAGCTGGCCGGCCAGCTCGGTGAACGGGAGCGCAAGGTTCTGCTGTTCTCGGACAGCCGGCAGGACGCTGCCAAGATGGCTGCGGGCGTCGGGCTGCGCCATTACCAGGACCTGGTCCGATTGCTCCTCGTCGAGATCCTCGCGCAGGACGACAGCGCTGCGGTGGACATCGAGGCCGCTCGCCGGTGGACCCAGGGTGCAAGGACACCGGAGAACAAGGCGGCCTACGACCGCTTGAGCCAGCGTTTCGACGCCACCTTCCAGACGCTGGTCTTCGCGTGGATCAGCGGCGAGGAATCGGCGGCGGTGGAGGCCCAGCTCGTCGAGCCTCCGACGTTGCAGTCGCTGGTTCCGAAGATCCAACAGCGGCTCGTCCGCATGGGGGTGAATCCCGCCGGGCCGCAGCCGTCCCGGCACAGATACGGCGACGACGACTGGCACGAGTTCTACGACTGGTCGGGCACGGTTCCCACCGTCCGCGGGACGCTCACCGACTCGCAGCGCTCTGGTCTGGAAGGCGCGGAGACCGACCTGTTGGAAAACGTGATCGAGAACCTGCTCTCCGGTGCGGGCCGTGACTTCGAGTCGCTTGGCCTCGGTTGGCTGGACCTGCGGCTGGGAGCCCGCCCACTCACCCTCGACCCGACCGATCCCACCGCGATCGCCCGGGCCAGCATCCGCATCCTCGCAGAGCTGCGTCGCTTCGTCGGATACCGGGACGAGAGCGCCCGCCCGCCCGGACGGCTACGGGCCTTCTGGCGCGCGGTCGGCCGGGCCCACGGCCTTGACGCCGACGAGGTTGAGGCGCGGGCGGAACAGGGCTGGGACAAGGCGGTCCGCGGCTACCTCGTCGACCCGAAGGAAGTCGTGGTGCGCCGCCCGGCCCAGGCGGCCTGGACCTGTCCGGGCTGCCGCCGCCAGCATCTGCATCCAGGCAGCCTGATCTGTACACAGTGCCGAACCGGACTGCGGGAGGCGAGCAGCCCGCCCAGGGACTCCCGCGAGGACTACTACGGATGGAAGGCGTCGACCGGGCGCGGTCGCTTCCGGCTGGCCTGCGCGGAGCTGACCGGCCAGACCGGCCGCACCGAACGGCAGCGCCGCCAGGCGATCTTCCAGGACGTGTTCCTCGATGACGAGATCCCGCTGGCCGAGGGGCTCGACCTGCTCTCCGTCACGACGACGATGGAAGCCGGCGTGGACATCGGGGCGCTGACCAGCGTCGCCATGGCGAACATGCCGCCCACCCGCTACAACTACCAGCAGCGCGTCGGACGGGCCGGGCGGCGTGGCTCGCCCGTCGCCATCGCGTTGACCGTCTGCCGCGGCCGCAGCCACGACGAGCACTACTTCCAGAACCCGACGGCGATCACCAACGATCCGACACCCGCGCCGTACCTGGCGATGGGCCAACGTGAGATCTTCGAACGTTCGCTGAGCGCGACCGTTCTGCGCGAGGCGTTCCGCGAGCTCCCCGACGAGCTGAGGGTCGACGGTCGGCAGCCGAACGTCCACGGTGAGTACGGCACGGTCGGCGAATGGGTGTCGCGAAGCCAGCACATCCGGCGTTGGCTGGCGGCGAACACCGACGCCGTCGCGGCGGCCTTCCACGCTCTGTCGACCCATGCGGCCATCCCGCTGACGGTCGACGAGGCGGTCGATGGCGTCCGGCGACTGCCCGATGCGATCGACGAGGTGGCCGCGCGTCTGGTCGGCCACGAGGCGCTGAGCCAGCGGCTCGCCGAATCCGGCTGGCTGCCGATGTTCGGGTTCCCCACGCAGGTCCGACTGTTGTACCTGACCAGACCGACGAGGTCGTTCCCATGGCCGCCCGACGACGTCGTCGACCGTGATGTGTCGATCGCACTGTCCCAGTTCGCCCCTGGCAGCGAGATCGTCCGGGACGGATGGGTGCACACGGCGGTCGGCGTGACCGCCTTCCAACCGTCGTACCGCGGACCCTCGCCGCTGCCGGAACCACTCGTCCACCTGCGTCATCTCGGCCTGTGCATGGACTGCAACCATGTCGACGAGCCGGAGGACATCGATGCCGTGGCCCTCTGTCCGGCATGCGGCCGGGACGGCTATCGCGTGGTGCAGGTCCGCCAGCCGCTGGGATTCCGCGCCGACGCGGCCCGCGACTTCGACGGCGCGTTCACCTGGTCGCCACGCCGGATCGTCGCCCGCGTCACCAGCGACCTTGACCGGCTACGAGAGGAGACGACGGGGCGCAATCTCGTTGCTCTGTCCGGGCGGGGAGATCGCCACATCATCAACGACAACCTGGGACGGATGTTCACCTTCGTCCGCGCCGGCCACGACTGGGGCGGCTATCTCGAGACCTCGGTGGTCGACCATCTCGACGATCCGCGGATCCGGGTGCCCAGGGGGGAGGTCACCCGGACGGCGCTCGGTGCCGTCCTGCACACCGACCTGTTCTTCGTCGGCCCGCACACGCCCACCCCGCCGGCGGAGGGACTGCGGCTCAACCTGCGCAGGGTGGCGCCGCGGGCTGCGGCGGATCTCTCCCACGGGCTGCGGACGGCCTGGTACTCGTTGGCGTTCCTGCTGCGCAGCGCCGCCGCGGACCACCTCGACATCCAACCGCAGGAGATCACCGCCGGCATCCACTCCGCGTCCCGCGGCGACGAACAGGCTTTCTACGCCTTCCTGGCGGACACCCTGGAGAACGGAGCAGGCTTCAGCTCCCACCTGGGTGAGGCGGACGAGCTCGGCCGATTCCTCGACACTGTGCAGCGATACCTGGCCGGCATGGAAGGCGCCGGCCACGCGGACGACTGCATGTCGTCGTGCTATCAGTGCCTGCGGGACTACACGAACATGGCCTACCATCCGCTCCTCGACTGGCGAATCGCCCGCGACCTTCTCGGCGTGCTCCGCCACGGCCTGCTCACCCCGGGGCCAGACCGCGAGGAACGCGCGCTCGCCGGCTGGCTGAAGGCCCAACCGGCCATGCGGGAGGTCGCCACACCAACACCGTCCTGCCTGGTCGCGAGCGGGCCACGACGGGCGGCCCTGGTGGTCAAACACCCGCTGGAGGCGTTCGACCAGGCAGTGGCCAGCCCCCGCATCGCGAAGACCCTCGACGCGCTCGCCGCCGAGGGCATCGAGGCGGACCGTGTCGTCATCGCCGACTTCCACACCATGGAAGCAAGCCCGATGCTGGTCAAGGAGGCCCTCGTAGCCGTTCTCGCACCCGGACGTCCATAGTCGGGTGAGCTCCAGGTCAGAGACCGTGTTGATCTCATTAGGTTGTGCCCGAGGGGACGCGAGCCACTACCCCGCCACCCGAGCCGTCGCGTCGGGTGAACGCACTGGTGTGGGGGCCTGGAGGGGCAGAAGGAATCGGTGAGCGGATGACGCGTTGCGGTCAGTCCCGGATGGGCTGGAGGAACCCCAGTCGGTTCGCCAGCCCGTCCAGATCCTCGACGAGGACGCCGGGGTGGGCCTCGCGCGCCGGCCGGAAGTCTCCTCGACACCGAGGTGGATCTCCAGTCGGTCCGCGCGTAGCCACAGCCCGCCGCGCGTTGCCAGCACCGGCGGCTTCTGGCTCTCGGTCATGCCCAGCACGTCGACGTAGAACCTGCGGCAGAGTTCCTCGCTGCCGGGTGGGATCGCCAGCTGGACGTGGTGTGGGCCCAGGCCGTGCGGGGAGGTGGCGTCGATCGTGTCGTAGGGCAGTGCGGGACGGTGAACCCTGGGTCGCTGTCCTCTCGGGTGTCACGGCGGCCATCAGCCGGCCGCCCGGTCGAGTCGCGCGCAGACGAAAGGTGCTCTCGACAACGAGTCTGTCGGATCACCGGTCGGGCATTTTGCCCATAATGTTGGGGGACTAATGCCCCGTTCTGATAGACGCCTTGCAGGCGCGGATTCGTTCGTGATATGAATATCCGGTCAATTGAGGACTATGTGACTGGCCTTCGGAAGGATTTAATAAGAATGCGTCGGAATCGGATGTGCGTAGTTATTTTCGGAACGCTTCTCGCGTGTGGAGGTATGCTGCCTCTCGCGGGTGCGGCGGTTGCCCAGGCTCCGGATGGCAACATCGGTGACTTGGCCCACCAGAATCAGCAGCTCAACGCGAATCTGATCTCCCAGAATGAGACCTACCAAAATATCTACTACAACACCCGGGGGATGGCGCCGATCCGTTCCTGGTAAATGTTCGTCGCCATGTGTGGCATCAATGTGGGGCGGATTCCAACGGTCGGTGCACCGACGGTCCAAATTCTTTCAGATTGTGGGTCTCGGCGTAGGCCTCGTCGGGGTTTTCCAGTCGAGGAATTTCCGGGGTCTGCCGTTGAGTTCGGCGGCGATGGCGTCGAGTGAGCCGACACCACAGCTCGGCCAGTGTTGTCCGGGGCAGACCGAGGACCGTCGACAGCTCGACGTGGATCAGCTGTTCGCTGTGGGGTCAGTGACGGGTCCCACGGCGTTCTCGACGGGCAGGGCGCCGAGGTCCTGCGTTTCGCCCTTCATCGCATGTTCGTGTTGACGTGGCTCTCTGTGGTCGGGGACAATCGACTCTCGTTGATCATCCAGAGGATCTGAGGGACCTGGCCCGGTGACGGTCCGGCAACCTGTCCAGCGCGGGCAAGGTGCCAACGCCAGGAACGATGAGGAAACTCCGATGAGTGTTCAGCTCGATGTTCCTGTTCTCGCTGGTTCCCTGGTGCGGCTGGAGCCGTTGACGATGGAGCACGCGGTCGACCTGGCCGCGGCCGTCGAGGAGGACCGGGAGACCTACGGGTTCACGCTGGTTCCCCGTGGGAGCCAGACGCGGGGGTATGCGGCGGCGCTGTTGGCCAGGCCTGGGCTGACGCCGTTCGCCCAGGTCCGGGTGCGTGGCGGGAAAGCCGTGGGGTGCACCGGATTCCTGGATCCGCGGCCCTGGCCGGATCGGCCGGCCCTGCGAGCCGTCGAAATCGGCTCCACCTGGCTCGCGGCGTCCGCGCAGGGCAGCGGCATCAACGCCGAGGCGAAGCTTCTGCTGCTGGGGTATGCGTTCGAGACCCTGGGGGTCGCACGGGTCGATCTGAACACCGACGCCCGCAACCACCGGTGCCGGCGGGCGCTGACACGACTGGGTATCAGCTTCGAGGGCGTCCTTCGTAACTGGTCGATGTCCTGGGCGCCGGGGGAGGAGGGGACGGTGCGGGACTCGGCGATGTTCGCGGTGGTCGCTTCCGAATGGCCGGCTGTCCGACGAGCCCTCATGACCCGTCTGGCCTCGGCGGGCATGGCCGCAGGAGTGTCTGGCCCGCCGGCGTCGTGATCGACTCGATCCTTTGGTCTGCCTTGGGAAGGTCTTCTGTCAGATCCGGATCGGGTTGGCGGGCTGACCCGATCCGGGGTCGGTGGCCGCTCTGCCCGCCAAGATACTATGCACTACCTGTCTCATCCCATCTTGGCGGACAGGGCCCGGTGGGATGGGCACTGTGGCAGACAGGTGGTTCGCAGCGCCGGGTGCCCGCGTTCGGCGAGGGTCGCAACGATGATCTTTACCCGGACGACCTCGACGTGCCCGCCGCTACCTTCGCCGTGGCGCCGGGCCTACGCCAGCGCATCGCCCGCCGTTCTGGCCGAGCTCGACCTCGGCTGCCCAGGCTGACCAGGTGACGTAGACGCCGGCCGGGCGACCGAGGTCCGGCCAGGTGTGCCCCGGGGCGTACTCACGGCGCCCCCCAGGCGGTGTTGCGCAGGGTGAGGTTGTTGGCGTCGATGGCGTCGGTCGCGGTGGTGCCGGAGCCGTCGCGCAGTGGCCAGTAGGCGCCGAGGCCGTGCGGGATGAGGTCGCCCAGGCGTGGGCGCAGGTCCTGGCCGATGGTCGCGCTGATCTCCTCGGGTGGGCGCGGGCCCCTCCACACGCGGATCTCGCGCAGGTAGCCGCGGAAGTGGTCCTCGCCCGAGCGGCCGACCTCGTAGACGTCGAAACCGGGGTAGGTGGCGCTGTAGTAGCCGCGGGTGACCTCCTGGCCGTCGACGTGGAGGATGGTCGGGCCGCTGTAGGGCTGGGTCACCGCGAGGTGGGTCCACGTGCCGGTCGCGATCGGCTCCGGGGCGGCGATGACCTGGAAGCGTGGGTTGGACGGCACCCCGCTGTCCCAGGTGTAGCAGGTCATCCCGAAGGCGGCGTGGCCGTCGCGCAGGAACAGCAGGAGCGACGGGCCGTCCGCGAGGTACGGGCTGCCGTCGGCCTGGGCGACGCGCAGGATCGGGCGCTCGCCGGTCAGGTCGCCGACGTGGACCTCCGCCTCGAGGGTGAAGCCGTCGTTCATCAGGTTGTACAGGGTGTTCACCCCGATGTCGGGGCGGCGGGAGTCGCGGGTCCGGTAGCGCACCGAGCCCCAGCCCTCGCCGGGAAGCTCCAGGAACGGCTGGCCGCCCGCGACGGCGCCGGTGAGCTCCGTCCATGGTCCGGGCAGGAGGTCGCCGCGCGCGTTCTCCGCGCGGACACGCACCCGCGGATCCGTCTGCGATGTCGGCGTGGTCGTGGGCGTCGGCGCGAGGAGTGTCACCGACGTCGACGGGGTGACGAGCCTCGCCGGGGACGGCCCGGCGCCGTGCAGCTCGACCCGGTACAGGTCCGCGCCGGCCACCGGCTCCCAGCTCGCCGTGATCGAGTCCCCGAACCGGGTTACCGCGGTGAGGGGCGGCGGACCGCCGAGGCGGGTGATCCGGGCGTACTCGCTCCACGGCTCCCGCTGCGACTCGGCGGTCCCGTCCGGCTCGTTCCAGCGGTTGGCCCGCAGGCGCAGGCTGTACTCGCCGGCGGGCCACCTGTCGGCGACGTCCGGCGGCGGGAACTCCAGCGCGAGGGCGTCACCGGTGGCCTCGGTGGCGATCATGACGGTGCCGTCCGGGTCGGTGAGTTCCGCCTCGTACGAAGGGCCCTGCGGGTCGGCGGGCTGCCAGTTCGCCGTGATCCGGCTGCCGTCGTACCCGAGGTAGGTCAGCGACGCCGGGGTGTGCGCGGCGCGGCGGACCCTGATGGTTTCCGACGGTGGGCCGAACGAGCGTCCCACCCGGGCCTGGACGCACACCGCGTACGTCGCCCCGACCGTGAGATCGGTCAGCGGGCCGGCGCCCGGCTCGGCCGCCGCGGGAACGTCGTGGGACAGCGGCGGCTGGTTCTCGGCGTCGGTGTCGGTGAGGGTGAGCCGGTAGCCGTCGACCTCGGCGCTCACCGGCGTCCACCAGATCCGCACCCCGCTGGGCAGGTCGTCGGCGAAGGCGTAGCCGACCCCGGGCAGCAGACGCACCGTCAGCCAGGCCGCGGCGAGCGGGTCGAAGGCGCCGGGGTCGCTCCACGGGCCGGCGCAGACGTCGTTGCGGGCGCGCATCCGCGCGCCGCCCCGCTGGCCGTCCTCGAACGTGGCGCTCAGATGGGCGGTGGGCGGCCGGTCGTTGTCGGGGCCGGGGAGCTGGTCGACGTAGCCGTCGACCCACTGCGGCCAGGGCGCCCCGTCGCCGTCGACGAGCGACGCGTCGTAGTCCGTGGCGCCCGCGACCGACGTGGCGACCACAACGACGGCCGAGCGGTCGAAGCGCACCTCGCTGATCGTCGGGGCGTCGAGGGTGGGCAGCGTGAGGTCGCGCGGCTCGCCCCAGACCAGCCGGCCGTCGGCGGCGCGGGAACCGACCCGGGCGCGCACCGCGCCGCCCGGGGTGAACCCCGGGTCGGTGAACGTCGCGTCGCCGCGGCGTTCCCGGTCGAGCACCGTCGCCGCGTCGAGAACCAGCGGCGCCGCCGCGTCCGTGCCCGCGGCGGCGGTGCCGGCGGCGAGCAGCTCGAGGCGGTAGCCGCCGTCGGGATACCGCGGCGCGTCGGGCCAGGACAGGACGACGGCGTGCTCCGCCACGTCGAGGAAGAGCCGCAGGTCCGCCGGCGCCTGCGCGTCGAACAGGGTGACGGTCGTGGTGATCGGCGCGACGGGGTAGGCGGTGCCGGTGGCGGTGACCGTGATCTCGATGGGTGTCTCGGCTGCCAGCCCGTCCGGCGTCGACCACGCGGCCGGCCCGTCTCCCGGCAGCGTCACGACGATCGGCGTCATGAGGATCGGCATCGTGACCTGCGGTGCGGTGTCGTCGCCGCGCGCGTCCGGTTCGCCGGACTCCTCGTCGCCCGCGCCGGCCGGCGCCGTGGGGACGGGCCGGGCAGCGGGGGTGAGGGAGATCCGCCAGCCGCCGGGTGCCGTCGCACCCGAGTGCCACCACAGCGACAGCCCGGCGCCGACCTGCTCGACGCCGAGGTCGCGCAGGTCGTAGGAGGGCATCAGGTAGGTCGTCTCGGCGACGGCGCCGACATAGCGGTCGAACGGGTTCGTGGGCTTGGGGATGGAGGCGGTCACCCGCAGTGTCACGCGCCGGCCGGGGCCGAGACGGGCGTCGGTGACCTCGATCGAGGTGGCGTTCTGCCCTTGGGGACGGGACAGGACGGTGACGCGGTGCGCGCCGTCGCCGTCGCTGACGACGAGTTCCGGTTCGTAGCTCACCTGGTCACCGGGGACGTCGGGCCAGCTGGCCCGCAGGGTGCTCGCGGCGGTCGCGGTCAGGCTCACCTCGGTGATGCGCAGCTTGGCGCGGACCGCGGCGGCGGCCTGCGCGGCCAGGGCCTGCGCCCGTTCCCGTTTGTGTCGCGCGTCGCGCTCCTCGTCGGACTCGGCGCCGAAGAAGCGGGTGATGGCGGACAGCAGCGACCCGAAGAAACCGACCGCGACGGCGACGGAGGCGAACACCAGCTCCGCCGAGGTGGCCGCCGCCTGCGCGGTCGCCGCCTCGGCGGTCCGCGCGGTCAGCTGCGCCGCGCGGGCCAGCTCCGCCTCGCCGGAGTTCGGGTCGTCGGGGTTCTCGGCGCGGCGTTCGCTGTACTGCCGGCGCAGCGCGGGGTCGTCGGCGCCACGGCAGATCAGCGCGCCGATGGCCTTGCTCGACAGATGTTCGAGCGCGATCGCGCCGGTCAGCTCGACGAGCGCGGCGGGATCGTCGAGGATCGCGTGGACGATTCCCGCCACCCCGCCGAGCACGGTGTCGACGATCATGGCGGCGAGATCGCCAAGGTCAGCGGACGCCGGCGCCTCGATCGTCGTCGAGATCGTCAGCGGGTCCATGCCCGGGTTGAGCAGGACCGGGCCGGCCGGCGTCCGGACGGACACGTCGTAGTACACGTCGACGTCGAGGCGCGCGCGGGCGCGTTCGCGCGGCCCCGCCGGCTCCTCGCCTGACGCAGCGCCTGACGCGGTGGCCGACGCGGCGGGGACCGGCGAGAGGCGGATGTTGGTGCGGCACTGGCCGGTGACGATGTCCGGGCCGATCCCGAGCGCGCCGAGGGCGCCGCACGGGTCACCGGAGCCGATGCTCTCCAGCAGCCCGACCAGGTCGATGTCGGGCAGCGTCGGCAGCGCCGGCCAGTCCGTGACCCGGAACCCGCCCGCCTCGGTCCACTCCACGGCCAGGGTGAACGTCGAACCCAGCGGGGTCGACGTCCCGTCGTAGGTGATCTGGCCGGCGTAGACGGCCGCCCGGGTCGCCGTCGCCGCGGTGTAGCTGAGCCGGCCGTCCCGCAGACGCAGGCCGAACAGGTCCAGGCCGAAGCCGAGGGAGAGGATCGTCGGCGCGGTGCGGCGCATCTCGACGGCGGCCCGCGGGCCCGCGAGCCCGGTCGGCCCCAGAAGCGTCGCGAACCCGAGCTCCAGCGGGTCGCCCAGGCCGATGCTCCCCGTCAGACCCGTGCCTTCGGTCAGCTCGGCGGCCAGCGCGAAGTCGACGCCGAGGACCTCCACCGTCGCCGCGAGCCGCGTTCCCGGCCGTGCCGGCGTCCCGTCCGGACCGGGTGGCGCGCCCGCCGGGACGTGGACGAGCTCGCCGTCGCGCAGGATCAGATCCGGCAGCCCGGTGGAACTCCAGTCGCCGGCGCCGACACACTGGCTGAGCACCTCGCCGAGGCCGACGGACCCGGCGAGGCCGACCCGGGCCAGCGCGGCGACACCGTCGCGGAAACGCACCTCACCGGTCAGCTCGGCGACCGAGCCGACGGTGACCGCGCCGACGAGGGCGAACCGGGTCAGCCGCCGCGCCGGCGCGGTGCCCGCGGGGCTGCCCACCGGCGCCGGCTGGCTCGTCCATTCCAACTGGAGCGCGACCGAACGCAGTGCGATGCCGGGCATGCCCAGCGGCCGGCGCAGCGGCGCGGTCGCGCTCAGCGCGGCGCTGGCCCGCGTCGCGCTGACGACGAACGCGCCGGTGAGGTCGAGCAGGACGGTGCCGGGGTGGCCCGGGGTCGCCTCGCCGGGCACCGAGACGCTGCCCGCGCAGGTCACGTTCACCGGTGCGCCGTCGCGGGCGACATAGCTCAACCGCGTCCGCGCGACGGTGACCGTGCGCAGCAGGACGAACTCGCCGAGGTCGGCGGTCAGGACGGTGGCCGCCGGGTCGAGCGGGTCGACGGTGGCGTGCACGATCACCGCCGTGTCCGCCCGCGTCTCCAGGACGACGGTGAGCATCTCCCACACGTCCCCGCCGCCGCGCAGCACGAGCTCGCCGTCGACGTTCAACCCCCGTCCCCGGACCTGCGCGACGGGCACCGCCGGGATCGCCACCGGCGTTGGCAGCGCGGCGGCGGCCGCTCGCAGCCGGGCGACACTCGCGTAGGGACCCGGCGCGTCCGCACCGCCCACGGGCAGCGCGAACGAGGACACCGAGACGCTGGCGTGGCGGATCCCGACAAACGTGTCGATCGCCGCGAACGCCGCGCGCAGTGTCGCGGCCGGGCCGCCGGCGCCGTCGGGGACGAGATGGGCGAACCGGAAGCCGTCGGCGAGGTCGAGCACGAAGGTGACGCCGAAACCCGCCGCCGGCAGCGGCGACCCGGTCCGCTCATCCCCGCCGGGGGAAGTGCCGGCCTCGGCCGGCAGGCGCTGGACGATCAGTGCGGCGGTGCCGAGGCGGTTCGCCTGGCCGAAGACCATCAGCGCCTCGGCGGTGAGGTCGAGCAGGACACCGCCCGCCGCGCCGAGACCCGGCACGGTGAACCCGGCGGGCACGGGGATGGCGGACCAGGCGCCCGCGCCGGCGAAACCGTCGGAGACGGCGGCGACCTCGAGACCGCGGGCGTCGGCGGAACTGAGGACGCCGAGCAGGGCGGTGCCGTCCGGGCCGATCGTCGCGACCGCGTCCAGGGTGGGCAGCGGCGCGAGTGCCAGCGAGCCGGCGACGGTCAGCGTGGTGGCGCGCCGTCCGGAGCTGTCCGCGGCCGCGACCGCCAGCGCCATCGACAGGTTCGCCATGCTCCCGGTCGTGCCGGCGAACGACGGCCCCCAGGTCGCCTTCGTCGCCAGCGACGCGGTGGTCGCGAGCGTCGCGGGCACGACGCGGACCGAGGCACCCGTCAGAGCGATCTGGGGGAAGCCGCCCGGCAGCGACAGCGGACCCGCCGCCGCGGTGAGCAGATCCGTCATCATGATCTGTTCGCCGTCCGCCAACGCCAGACTCACCTGCCAGGCATCGGCGGAGCTCCCACCCACGCCGTCGCCGTCGCCCTCGGTGTCGGTGGGCTCGGCCGCGGCGTCGTTGACGGCGGAGATCCAGAACAGTGCGCCGCCGAGCAGCAGCTCCCCGTCGAGCGCGACGCGCACTGTCGTCGGGGCAGGCACTGTCGTCGGGGGAGGCACTGTCGTCGCGGGAGGCACTGTCGTCGCGGGAGGCACTGTCGTCGCGGGAGGCACAGTCGTCGCGGGAGGCACAGTGGACGCCGGGGCCGCGGAGCCGGACGGCGGGGGAGCCGGGCGCTCGACGTCGAGGGACAGGGACAGCTCGGGCAGCTCCAGGCGATCCTCGAGGAGCACCCAGGTGTCGGCGAGTTCGACCTCGCTGTGGACCGCCACGGCCCGCCGCGCGCTCAGGCTGTACACGATGTCGAGGCGTGACAGGCCCAGATCGGCGACCGGCGACAGACCCGGCGGCAGGGCGGCGGCGAAGGCGGCACCGTCCAGGCCGACCAGCGTCAGCAGCTCGGGCGTGCCGATCGGGTCGGAGGCGACCAGGCTGATCAGGCACTCGTCGGAGCCCGGTTCCCGCGCGAGGTCGACGGTGACGGCGCACTCCGCGACGGTCGTGCCGACGATGGCACGCCCGCCGATCGCGCGCCTGGCCTCGTCCAGTGGACGCGTCGCGACCAGCTCGACGCTCAGCGACTCGAGGCTGAGGCCGGGCAGGTAGGGCAGCGACCAGCTGACGTCGTCGGGGATGCTCAATGCGACCGAGACTCGTTCCAGCGTGCCGGCCGCCGGATCCACGGTCAGGGCGAGCTGGTCGACGGTGACGCCACCGATGGTGGTGATCCCCGGCGGCAGGTAGGAGCTGAGATCGTCCACGCCGAGCAGATGGGCGAGGCCGTCGCCGAGCTCACCGAAGGTGGGCAGGTCGACGCCGGGCCGGCAGGACAGCTCGAGCGGGCCGCCGCCGACGGGCACCTCGACGTCGATCGCCAGCCCGAACAGGGTGAGCGTCCCGTTCAGCGAACCGATCGTCGACCAGCCGGTGACCGCGCCGTCGATGTCGGTGCGCGGCTCCAGGCGCAGCCGGGCGCCGAGGGCGTCGACGCTGAGCACATCCGCGACCAGGACCCAGGGACGGGCCGTGGCGATCTCGAACGACGCCGACAGCGGGTCGCGTGCGGCGTTCGGCGCGAGCTCGGTCTCCAGCGCGGTCAGCCGGAAGGCCCCGGGCAACCCCGGCGGCAGCACGACGGCGACGCCGACACCGGTCACGGCGAGCAGGTCACCGGCCAGGTCGGCGAGGTCCGCGCCGACGGGATCCGCGCCGCGCACCCGCCAGGGCAGGCCGCCGCCGGGCAGGTCGATCGTGACCGGCAGCCCACCGCCGGCCCCCGCGGTGGCGGGGTCGGTGGCGGGCGGGGCGAGCAGCGCCGTGATCTCGGCTTCGGCGTAGCCGACGTCGGATCCGGCGCCCGGGACGAGCAGCATCCGCAGCTGGCCGGCGCGCAGCGGCAGCGGATCGGTGAGCAGTCCCGCCCGCGGCGGCAGGGGCGCGGTCGCGACGATGTTCCCGCGTTCCGGCTCGGTCCTCAGGGTGAGTGCCGCCAGGGTGAGTTCCGGCAGCGCGTCGACGTCGACCTCGGCGCCCAGCCAGCCGCGCGCGCCGAGAGCGCGCAACGTCGTCGGACCGGTCGCGACCGAGGAGGTGACCGTGAGGCCACCGGAGCCGTCCGGGCGGATCGTCGCCGTGACACTGCCGTCCCCGCCGAACACCCGAGCTGGCCCGATCACCGTCACCTCGCCGGCGGTGACGGTGATCGTCGCCGTCGCGAGCGTCAGCCCGTCGGCACTCAGCCCAGCCAGGTCCGCCAGCGTCTCGATGATCAAGATTTCGCCTTCGTCATGACCGGCAGGCCGGTGTATCCGGAGTAGGGGAGTTGCTGGGTGACGCGCAGCCGCCCGCGCAGCGTGCCGGTGAAGGTGTCGCAGAACAGTCTGTCGAGCTGGCCCTGCACGATCGGGTCCGGAAGGTCGGCCGCGTACAGGCGGTCCTCGAACACCGTCATCCAGACCGACCAGAAACCCAGCGTCGTCGCGATCGCCTTGATCTGTTCCGCCAGCAGCTGGGGGAAACGCTGGTCGAACCCTCCGGTCGCGGCCCCGGCCTGGATGTACCGGTCGGCCAGCGTGACGGCGGTGTCCCAGGTGTTCGTGCGGTTGCGGACCCGGCGGTCACTGGAGCGCCTGTCGTTCTCGGCGGGAACGTTGTTGAGGCCGAACAGGGCGATCGTCGCCGCGGCCCTGGTCGCAAGCGTCCCCGCGACGGGCTCGACCAGCACCAGGCCGTTCACCCTGCGGTACCGGAACGCGGTCGACGTGTCGATCCGCATGTCGCACGGCCACAGGAAATCGCCCAGGTTGATCGACGTTCCCTTGACAGCCTTACGGGAGTTGCAGTTCGTGCAGGCGAGCAACAGGTTGTTCCAGGCGTTCTCGAACTGCGGCTCGAAGCCCTTGCCGGCCAGGTGCTCGATCGCCGCGTTGCCGCACAGGGCGACCTCACAGTAGGAGCAGTACTCACCCAGGCGTTCCAGCAGCGCGCCGCCGTAGGCGTGGTAGTCGTAGACGACGGTGGACGCGCTGCGGCTGGCCCGGCCGTACAGCGACAGGATCGACGGCGCGGCGTTGCGGAAGACGGGACGCATCGGAGTCCTCGGGTGGGGGAGACGGGTGAGGGTCGCGCGTCCCGCGGACGGCGCGTGAGGACGGCGCGTGGGGACGGGCCGCGGGGACGGCGTGCGGGGACGGGCGGCGAGGACGGGCCGCGAGGGCGGCCCGGCGGGTGTCAGGTCCCGGGCACGTGGCTGGTGGTCGTCTGCGTCGACTGGCCCGTCTGCGCGGTCTGCTGGACCGGCGGCGGTGCGATCACGGGCGGCGGGGGTGGGGGCGGCAGCCGGGTGCCGAGGAACTGTCCGTCGAGGGCGGTGAGCAGGGCAGCCTTGAGCTCCCGCTGGGCGTCGGTGTCGCCGGGGAGGCTCCTGATCAGCGTTGTCCACACGGTGGCGCAGCCCGTCGCGCCGGCCGTCATGCCGATGGCGTCGATCAGCACCTGTCGCTGGGCGGTCGGGAGGTCCGCGGCCAGGGCGTCGAGGACGCGCCGCAGGCTCTCGACGGCGATCGTCCAGGCGAGGGTGCGCCGGTAGACCCGCCGGTCGAAGATCCGGTTCTCCTTTTTGCCCTTCGCGCCGCCGCCTTTGTCGTTGCGGTCGTCGTTGAGGTTGACCATGGAGATCGTCCTCGCGCTGGGATGTGGCTGCCCCAGCGCCGGCGCGGGTGCCACCGAGCGCACGGACAGCTCCAGCGGCATGTCGGAGATCTCCCCGGCCCGTAGCGTCGCCTCGCGCGGCGCCTCACTGCCTGGGTGGAGCTCCGTCAGCTCCACCCAGTGTCGCTGGGCGAACGTGATCTCGTAGTTCTCGGTGTCGATGACCTTCACGCCGGCCACCGGGGTCCAGTCCGGCAGGCCGAGCTGTCCGGTGACCGCGGGCGTGAAGGTCCGCGCGAGCAGCATCAGGCGCGCGTCGATGGCGTCGACGGTGATGGAGCGCGACGACGTGCCCAGCGTCACCCGGCACTGCTTCACCTGCCCGCGCCCCCTGGCCCCGGGGATGTTCATGGTGATGACGACCCGATGCTCCAGGTAGAAGGCGCACGCGTCGTCGGTCAGGCGCGTGCGGGCCGCGACCCGATAGGTGCCGGCCGTGCGGATGAACAACGGCGCGATCACACGCACGGCCGGGTGCACCTGGCTCCAGTCGGCCGCGGCGGTGGTGCCGGAGAAGGTCCTGATCGCGTCGAGCGCCGCCGCGTTCACCCGGGTCGCCCCCATCCGGTTCGGGGCGACGACCCGGGCGACGAGGACACCGACCGGCGACGTCGTCCGACTGAACGCGCCGCGGGTGAACCACTCGGTCACCCGGGCGCTGGGAATGTCCACGCGGTGCACGACCGCCGAACCGATCCGCACGACGTGCTGCAGGACATGGGTGTACTCCGCGCCGAAGTTCGTGTACGCCGGATCGCGGGGGCTGCGGAACGTCGCGCGGGCCCGCGTCGCGGCGGTGGCGAGGGTGAGCGCGGCGCCGGGGTCGACCGAGTCGTAGGCGGGATTCTCGCCTTTCGCGCTGTTACAGGCCGCGCAGGCGAGCAGGAAGTTGTCCCAGGCCGCCCCGTAGACGGGGAACGACGCCTTCGGCAGCACGTGTTCGGTGGCGAGCGAGGTGACGACGGGAAGCTCGCAGTAGCTGCAGAAGGCGCCGAGGCGCTCGATCAGTCCACGCCGTGCCCGTCGGTAGATCCTGAGTCGTTCGGCCCCGGCCGTCAGCGCGGGCTTCACCAGCGGGCTGAGCACGCGCCACAGCTCCGCGCAGATCTGAGCCTCGTCCCGGAGGTCCTCAAGCGCCCCCTGGCCGCGGCCGGTCAGGTCGGGAGTCCGTCCCTGACCTGCGACATCGCGCACGTCGTCGAGGCGGTCACCGAACTCCTTGAGCAGCTTCGCCGGGTCGCGGCCGCAGAGTTTCAGGATCTCGTCGGCGTCGACTTCCGCGAAGTCGTGCAGCGCCTCGTCCACGGCGGTGACGACCCGGCGGCAGAAGACCGCGTCCGTCGCCCCCCGCAGCGACGCGAGATACAGGTCCTGCAGGTAGGAGGCGAACGCGGCGATGTCCTCCTCGAGTTCCCGGTAATCGTCGACGACCGTGCCAGGATTGACCGGACGCACGCGCTCTCCCCACGACAGAAAAGCCGGCCCGACCGCGGGCGCGACGAAGAAAAGCCTGAACGGAAGCCTGTGTGGCACGCGTGCACGCGTGCGCGACCGCGCCGCAAGCGAGCGCTCACGAAACGATGTGAAGGTGTCGGCTCGTCCATCCCCCCATGACGACGGCGAACCTGGCAGACGTTATCGCGTGGTTCGAAGGACGACAAGTGCCCGTGGTGGCCGCCTGGCGACGCTCACGGAGTACCAAAAGGTACATTTTAGCGGGAATTTTACTAGTATGACTAAAAGGGTCCTAGTGTGTCGAAAGGGGATATATGTCTCAGGCGTCGATGCCTGAGCGTATGCCGCGGATCCACTGGCGGATAAAGCTCATTTAACTGGCACGGTGCTGTTATCCGAACTCGACCGCCAGCCGGCTGATCCCGCGGCGATGCCCGGGTGGACCGGGCCGACGTCCAGCGCCCTTGTCGGGCGTTACGATCGGCTGGAATTATTCAGAGGGTCGGTGTCGCGAGTGCGTGGCGGAGGGCGTCGATGGCGAGTCGGCGGTGGGAGATCGTGTTCTTCTGTTCGGTTGGCATCTGTGCGAGGGTGTGGATGCTGCCGGTGGGCGTGAAGATGCTGTCGTAGCCGTGGCCACCGTCGCCGCGGGGCTGTGTGGTCAGTGTTCCGTGCAGTGTGCCGGTGACGACGTGGACGCCACTGTCGTCGGCATATCCGAGGGCGGTCGTGGCGGTCGCGCGGCGGTCGGTCACGCCGGCGGCCATGTCCAGCAGGCCCTGAACGCCGACGGTGTTCAGGAACCAGGCGACGAGGGCGCCGGGTAGGCCGTTCCAGGCGGGTAGGGCCAGGCCGGTGTCGTCGACGAGCACCGGGCGTCGCAGCTTCGTGTAGGCGTCCTCGGCTTTGCGTTTCACCACGGTCGCGACGTCCAGGGACTGGATCTCGATGAGTTCCACCGTGGTGGTGGCCACGGGGACGCCCAGGAGGGTGGAGTACTCGCGAGCCTTGCCTTCGTTCCCGGTGACGATCGTGACACCGTCGATCATGGATGCTCCCTGACGTGGCTCGCAACGCTGTGACGTTCCCGTGGATGGCCGTGCTTCCCGGCGTCCTGCCTCGGTGAGGCCAGCGCCCCACGCCCTATGCGATCTTCGTTTTCCTTCGGTGCTTGCGAGGGGAACAGGAGTCCTCCCAAGCCCATGGGGTGATCCGAACCAGGCTGGGCGGATGCCTGCGATGTCTCTGCTGCTTTCCGTGCCTGCGGGTGATCCGCTCGCGTCGTCGAGCCGGCGGCGGCACCCGCGGCGGCGGGTTAGCGCCGCTCACCATGCTCCGGCGTCGAGGGGCGCGGTAATCGGCGCGGCGTCGGCGGCCGCTGCCCACAGCTCGGCGTAGCGGCCGCCGAGGGCGATCAGCTCGTCGTGCGAGCCATCCTCGGCGATGGTGCCGTTGTCGACGACGAGGATGCGGTGCGCGGCTCTGGCGGTGTGCAGGCGATGGGCGATGAGCAGGGTCGTGCGACCGCTGGACACCAGGCCCATCGCCTGCTGGACCCGCGCCTCGGTGGCGAGGTCGAGGTTGGCCGTGGCCTCGTCGAGCAGGAGGATCGCCGGGTCGACGAGCAGCGCCCGCGCGAGACTGAGCAGCTGGCGCTGCCCCGCGGACAGCGAACGCCCCTGCTCGGAGACCGGGGTCAGGTAGCCCCGCGGCAACCCGGCGACGAACTCGTGTGCGCCCACCGCCCGCGCCGCGCGTTCGACCTGGAGGTCGTTGGCGTCCGGGCGGCCGTAGGCGATGGTGGACCGGATCGTGCCGGAGAACAGGAACGGTTCCTGCGGGACGTAGCCCAGCTGGTGCCGGTAGGCGGCCAGGTCGAGCTCGGTCAGGGGGACACCGTCGACGCGGACGGTGCCCCGCGAGGCGTCGTGGAAGCGGGCCACCAGCTTGACCAGCGTGGACTTGCCGGCGCCCGTGGTGCCGACCAGTGCCACGACCTGGCCGGGCGGGATGGACAGGCTCACGTCGTTCAGGGCCACCAGGCCGGTCCCCTCGTAGGCGAAGGTGACATGCTCCAGGCTGATCTCGCCACGCAGCCGGCCGGGCGGCAGCACCGGGTGAGCGGCCTGCGGGGTGGCGGTGCGGGTCCGCAGCAGCTCGCCCAGCTGGCGCGCGGCCGCGTTCGCCTGCAGCCACTGGTCGAAGACGGTGGACAGCTGCTGGATGGGTGTGAAGAACTGGTCGAGGTAGAGCAGGAACGCGATCAGCAGGCCGGGGCTCAGGGACCCGTGGGCCACCTGGTGCGCGCCGACCACCAGCGCGACGGTCTTCGCGACGGTGCTGAGCAGCTGCAGGAACGGGAAGTAGCGGGCCTGGTACTCCGCCGCGAGACATCGGGCCTGGCAGTAGGACTCCGCGAGCGCCGCGAACCGGGCCTCGTTGGCCGGCTGTCGGCCGTAGGCCTGGCTGACCACGACGCCGGCCAGGCTCTCCTGCAGCTCGGCATAGAGCACCGAGATCCGCTCGCGGGCCACCTGGTAGGTGCGGCCCGACGCCCGCTGGAACCAGTACGTCGAGGCGACCAGCGGCACCAGCACCACGGCGACGGCCAGCGCCAGCGACGGGCTGAAGACGGCCAGCGCCACGGCGATACCCGCCATGCCCACCAGGCTGGTCATGGCGGCCAGCAGGCCCTGCTGCAGCAGCAGGGCGAACGCCTCGATATCGGAGGTCATCCGGGTCATGATCGCGCCGGCCGGGCTGCGCTCGTAGAAGCTCAGTGACAGCCTCTGCAGGTGCGCGAAGGTGCGCACCCGCAGGCCGAAGAGCATCCGCTCGGCGGTGCGCTGCGAGCGGTAGGTCATCGCCCGTGCGTTGAACCAGACGATCACCTGCACCACCAGCAGCGCGGCGCAGACGGCGGCGAGCACCCGCACGGAACCACGGGAGACGCCGTGGTCGACACCGAAGCGGATCAGTGCGGGGATCCCCGCACCCGCGGCGGCGTCCACCGCCACCAGCGCCGCGACCAGCGCCAGCGGCACCCGGAACCGGCCGAACTCGGCGCTCAGCGAGAACCCGTCCACGGGCCGCATCGCCTCGGCCACGTCGACGTCCGGTTCACCGCCGAGCGCCGGCAGTGCCGCCACGGCGGCGAGCAGCTCGGCCGAGCCGGTCGTGAGCCCCGCCAGCCGTGCGGTGTCGCCCGCGGGCCCGGCGCCCGGACCGCCACCGGCCGCGGCGATGACCTCACCCCCGTAGCTGCTTGTCTTCGGCGCGCCGGCCCGGTCGACGTCCACCGGCCACGCGGCCGGGTCGATCGCGTCCACCGGCCGGGCTGAGGCGCTCGGCCCGGCGCCGGGGCCCGGACCGGTGAGCAGTTCGCGGAACAGCGCGGACCGTGCCAGGAGCTCCTCGGTGGTGCCCTCGTCGACGATGCGCCCCGCGTCCAGGACGATGACGCGGTCGGCGAGGCGCAGCGTCGAGAAACGCTTGGCGATCAGCACGGCGGAGCGGGTGCCGAGAACCTCTGTCAGGGAGGTGTGGATCGCGTGCTCGGTGCGGGCGTCGATGGCCGAGGTGGCGTCGTCGAGAACCAGCATCCGCGGGCCGGCGAGCACGGCCCGGGCCAGGGCGAGGCGCTGGCGCTGGCCACCCGACAGGGTGAAACCGCGTTCGCCGACCACGGTCTGGTAGCCGTCCGGCAGCCCGGCGATGAAGCCGTGCGCGTGTGCGGCGACCGCGGCGTGCTCGATCTCGTCATCAGTGGCGTCGGGGCGCCCGAAGGCGATGTTGTCGCGGATGGTGCCGGAGAACAGGAATCCCTCCTCTGGCACGATCCCGATGCAGGCGCGCAGCGAGGCGAGGGTGTAGTCGCGAACGTCGCGGCCGTCGACCCGCACCGTGCCGCGGTCCGGGTCGTGGAAGCGGACCAGCAGCTGGGCCAGCGTCGACTTGCCCGATCCGGAGGCGCCGACGATCGCGATCCGTTCGCCCGGTGCCACCCGCAGGCTGACGTCGCGCAGGACCGGTTTCCCGTCGGCATGGGCGACGTCGACGTGGTCGAGTTCGAGCAGGCCGACCGGGTCGCGCAGCGGCACGGCGTCCGGTGCCTCCACGACGGCCGACTCGGTGGCGAGCAGCTCCACGAGCCGCGCTGCGCCGGCCCGCGCCTGCTGGCTGGTCGCCAGCATGCCGGACAGGAAGCGCACCGGCGTCACCAGCTGCAGGACGTAGCTGGAGAAGGCGAGGAAGACGCCGAGCGAGGCATGGCCGCGCAGCACCAGAAAGCCGCCGAGGGCGAGCACCGCGAGCTGGGTCAGGCCGGGGATCGTCTCCAGCGTCGCGCTGAAGAAGGCGGTGATCCGCGCGGTGCGCAGCCGGGACTGGAACAGCGCCCGGGCGGCGCGGCCCAGCTCCGCCTGCTCCTGCGCGTCCTGCCCGAACGCCTTGACGACCCGAACCCCGGTGACCGCCTCCTCGACGACCCCCGCGACCGCGCCCTTGTAGTACTGGTCGGCCCAGCTGGCGGGGAAGGAGCGGCGGCGGAAACAGACCGCGACGGCGAAGAACACCGGAACGGAGACCGCCATCACCAGCGCGAGCAGCGGCGCGAGGATCACCATCACCACCACGGCGACGACCAGCAGCGTCAGGCTGCCGAACGTGATGCCCAGCTGCTGCAGGAACATCTGGATGAGCGTGAGGTCGGACGTCGCGCGCGACATCACGTCGCCGGAACGGAACCGGTCGCGGCCGGTCGCGTCGAGGTACTGCAGGTGGTGGTGGACGCGGATCTGCAGGTCGCGCTGGCTGCGTACGGCCGCCTTGAAGCCGACGCGGCGGCGCAGGTAGTTAGCGAGGTAGCTCGCCGCGCCGGCGACCAGCAGGAGCGTGGTCCACACGGCGAGCGAGCGGTCGTGACGCAGGATCGTGTCATCCAGGATGACCTGCTGGATCAGCGGCAGCAGACCCAGCGTCGCCTGGCCGGCGACCGCGAGCGCGATGGCCCACCGGATCGAGCGGAGATTTCGCCCCAGCAAAGGGGCGAGCATACGCAGAGCACCCTTGCGCGCCATGCTCACGTCGACCTTTCCGAAGGGGCCGCCTGATGTCCGGCGTGCGCGGTCGAGGGGACGGGCGACACCACGTGTGTGGCGCGGCACCCGTCCGTCGGACGGCGCGGCTCAGACCCACCGCCACCGTTGTCTGCCGGCGGACATGGGCGGCTCGCCCGACCCGTCAGACGTTAACGCAGGGCGCAGGAATGTTTATTAAGTTTGTCTACAGTAACGATTTAGCATCAATTTGTTGATTGTCGATGCGCTCGACCCGGATCGTGAGGGACGGCCACCCGCGGCGGTCACCGTTGCGCGGAGAACCCGCGGAGGACTGCTGGAATGCCGAGGTTCGCGCACGCACCGCACCGCATCGACACCGCTGGCATCACGCGGTCACGAAGCGACGCTCAGCTGCGGCTCGCCCAGCGCCTGGGCGCCGATCACGCGCAGCGTGCGCAGGATGTGCGCGATGTTCGGGTCGGCGCGACGCCTGGTCCGCACGACCGCGCTGACCGTGCGATGCCCGACCGGGACACCCTCGACGATGAGGTGCTCCAGGTGTGGTGGCACCGACAGCCGGGGCACGATCGCCGGGACGACGCCGGTGGCGGCGAGGTCGCAGACGATCTGGGCGGTCACCAGCCGGTGCATGATCCGCGGGGTGAAACCGGCTCGCTCGGCGGCGCGCAGCAGGGCGATGTCCAGGCTCGAGTCGACCAGCCCTGTCACCCACGGCAGGTCCGCGAGGGCGGCGAGCCCTCGGCTGCGCACCCGCGGGTGCAGCCGGGTCGGTACCAGCAGCGCGAACGGCTCGACCAGCAGGGCCTCCTGGGTCAGCCCACTGAGCATGTCCTGAGCCTCGAAGTCGCAGCGGTAGATGATCGCGACATCCACCTCGTTCTGGCGCAGCAGGCGCAGCGCGTCGCCCGCGTCGGCCTGCTGCAGCCGGATCTGCAGGTGTGGCTTGTCCGTGCTCAGGCGATGCACGAGCGGCGCGGCGAAGGCGGGGATGCCCAGGTTGTAGGACGCGACGGCGACCTGGCCGGAGATCTGGTCACGCTCGGCCGCCAGCGCGCTCATCGCGTCGTCCATGGCGCCCAGCACGACGCGCGCGTGCTCGACGAGGACGCGGCCGCTGCGGGTGAGGCCCAGGGTTCGCCCGTCCCGGCGGAACAGGATGGCGCCAGTCTCCTGCTCAAGCACCCGCAGCTGTTGGGACACGGCGGAGCTGGTGATGTTGCGCCGCTCGGCGACGGCGGTGACGGTGCCGAAGTCGGCGAGATCGCGGAGCAACATCATGCGGCGCAGGTCGAGCATGCTCATGGTTACCTCGGGGGTGAGCGAGTTGACCGCCACGACGCCGGGCAGGGCCGGCCGGCGTCGACGATGAACGTCTGGAAAAAGCGTGACGGGCCCGACCGCCAGCGGGGCGGGCCACCATTCGGTTACCGGACGAAGCGGATCAACAACAGGCGGCGGCGCAGGCACGCATGAGATCCACATGCAGACGCGCGACGAGGTCCATCCTGCTGCTCACCCGCCGATGATGGCACAGACCTGCATGAACACACCACCTTGTCGATCGAACCGATCGACTTTCACGCGGCGTGGCCGGGCGGCGCGGGGCCACGGTTAAGCCCAATTCCACCTGTTTCCGTAGAGGAACTTGCTTGTTCGGCATGTCGTAGGCCCCGCACGCTGAGCCGGTCCCGGCAGCCGAACGCTGCCACCGTGCATTCGATCGGGGAAACCTGTGGGTCTCGAACTGGCTGGCAAGCGCGCGATCGTCACCGGCGGCGGCACCGGCATCGGCCGTGCCATCGCCGAGGAGTTGGCTCGCGAGGGCGTGCGGGTCGCGATAGCGGGGCGTCGCGAGGACGCGCTGGACCGGGCGGCCGCCGCGATCCGGGAGTCGACCGGCGCCGACGTTCTCGCCGTGCGGGCCGACACCGGCGACGACGACTCGGTGCGAGCCCTGGTCGACACCGTGCGGACGGCTTTCGGCGGCGTCGACATCCTCGTGAACAACGCCGCCGAGCAGCCCGCCCAGCACGGCCCGAGCCTGCACGACGCCGACGACGCGTGGTTCCAGCGGCAGCTCAACGTCAAGGTCATCGGCTACCTGCGGACGATCCGCGCAGTCGCCCCGCTGCTGGTCGAGAACGGCTGGGGCCGCATCATCAACATCAGCGGCACCGGCTCCCGGTCCACGGTCTCGGTCATCGGCTCGGTGCGCAACGCCTCGGTCACCGCGCTGACCAAGAACGTCGCCGACGAACTCGGCCCGCATGGCATCAACGTCACGGTCGTCCACCCCGGGCCCACCCGCACCGAGCGCTACACCGAACTGGTCGAAGCGAGGGCGCCCGGCACCGCGGCGGGGCCGGGCGCGAACACCGTCATCGGCCGGGTGATCGAGCCGCACGAGGTCGCCTGGGTCGTCGCCTTCCTTGCCTCCCCGCGCAGCGTCGCCATCACCGGGGACGGCGTCTTCGCCGGCGGCGGCGTGCCCGGGTCCATCCACTACTGAGCCCCGACACCAGCCCGGGAGAACCCCATGACCGACTTCACCACCTTCACCATCGACGCCACCGGACTGCGTGCGCTGCTCGGCGGCGGCGCGGAGTACGCGCTCGTCGACGTCCGCGAGCCGGGCGTCACCGCCGAGCAGGGCTCGATCCTGCTGGGCGTCTCGATCCCGCTCAGCGTCCTGGAGCGCCGGGTGGGGGCGCTCGTCCCCCGCCGGGACACGCCGGTCATCACCTACGACGGGGGCGACGGCGACGGCGGGCTCGCGGAGCGCGGCGCGGCCCGGCTGCGCGAGCTCGGCTACACCGATGTCCGCGTGCTTGAGGGCGGGCTCGCCGCGTGGGCCGAGGCCGGGTACAAGGTCCACAGCGGCGGAGACCACGTCATCGGGCAGGCCTTCGGCGAGTGGATCGAGGAGATCTACAAGACGCCGCACATCAGTGTGCCCGAGTTCCTCGAGCGCCGGGCCGCCGGTGAGGACATCGTGCTGCTGGACAGCCGGCCCATCGGCGAGTTCACGAACCACAGCCTGCCCGGCGGGACGTCGATCCCCGGCGCCGAGCTTGTCTACCGGGCCGCCGAGGTGGTGTCCTCGCCCGAGACCCTGGTCGTGGTCAACTGCGCCGGGCGCACGCGCAGCATCCTCGGCGCCCAGGTCCTGATCAACGCCGGCCTGCCGAACCGGGTCGTGTCGCTGGAGGGCGGCACCCAGTCGTGGGTGCTGGAGGGCCACGAGCTCGACCACGGCCAGCGGTCCGAGGCGCCGCTCCCGACGGGTGCGGCGCTGGACGCCGCGCGGGCGGCCGCGGACCGCTTCCGCGAGCGTTTCGGTATCCGGCACATTGACGCGGCGACGCTGGCGCGCTTCGCCGCGGACGACACCCGCTCGCTCTACGTCCTCGACGTGCGCACGCCCGAGGAGTTCGCGGCCGGCCACCGGCCCGGTTCGCGCTCGGCGCCGAGCTGGGACGTCGCGCCGTGGGTGTTCCGGCATGTCGGGACGCACGGTTCCCGCGTGGTCCTCGTCGACAACGACGGCGTGCGGGCCACCGTCGCCGCCTCCTGGATCGTCCAGCTCGGCTGGGCCGAGGTCTTCGTCCTCGATGGCGCGCTCGACGGCGTCGAGCTGGAGACCGGGCCGGTGGTGAGCCCGGACCTCGGCCTGCCGACCGGCGGCCCGCGCGCCGTCACCCCCGGCGAACTGGCCAGCGCGCCGGCAGGGGACACACTCGTGCTCGACGTCGCCCCCAGCCCCGACTACCGGGCCGGTCACCTGCCCGGGGCGTACTTCGCCATCCGCGCCCGGCTCACGGAGTCGCCCTCCGCCCTGCCCGCCACCGGGCCGACCGGCACCGGGCCGATCGTGGTGACCTCCCCCGACGGTGTGCTCGCCCGGTACGCCGCCGCCGACCTCACGGCCGTCACCGAGCGGGAGGTACGGGTGCTCGACGGCGGTACCGCCGCCTGGCGTGCCGCGGGCCTGCCCGTGGAGACCGACCAGGTCACGTGGCTGCACGAGCCGAACGACGTCGTCAGTTCCGGCTGGCGCGAGACCGATCCCGAGGCACGCAAAGCGGGATTTCGCCGCTACCTGGCCTGGGAACTCGGTCTTGTCGCCGAGCTGGAGCAGGACGACACCGTCCCGTTCACGACGTTCGCCTGACCGCATCAGGTCCGCCCAACCGCATCAGCCAGTAAGGACCGGTTCATGAGCACACTCGCCTCAGGCCCACGATTTCGGCGGCTGAACGCCCACTTCGGCGCCGAGGTCACCGGCGTCGACCTGGCGGCGGACCTCGACCCGGCGACCATCGCCGAGCTGCGGGCCGCCCGGCTGGAACACCAGGTGCTCCTCTTCCCCGGCCAGCCCCTCGACCCCGCCGGGCAGGCTCGGTTCGCCGCGGGGATCGGCGAGCTCACCGCCGGCAGCGCCGTGCTGCGCCCGATCGACGCCGACAGCCCCGTCGTCGCCTTCGACTCCCGCAGCTTCCGCAGCGACGACGGCTACCACCGTGTGCAGCTGCGCGGAACCCGTCCCGTGGGCACCGGCACCGGCACCGGCGACAGCGTCGGGGTCGGGGTCGGGGTCGGAGTGGCGTGATGGCGATCATGGAACTCGTCGCCGACACCGCGCCAGCGCCGGACCGCGACAACGCCGCGAAGGCCACCCTCGACCGGGCGCTGGTCGATCTCAGCCCGGACGGCCACGGCCGCGGGGTGGAGATCCGGCGGCGGATCCGTTTCTGGAGCGGCTGGACGCTGCGCATCGGCGTCCCCGTTTTCCTGGTCGTTTTCTGGCAGCTGGCGCTGAACTGGAAATGGACCTCTGAGGACACGCTGCCCTCACCGAAGACGATCCTGGAAGCCTACAAGTACCTGTGGAACAACGGATCGCTGCAGGACGCCATCCCGGTGTCGCTACGCCGTGCCGGCACGGGCCTGCTGATCGGCGGTTTCGCCGGCCTGCTCCTCGGCATCTTCGCCGGCCTGTGGAAGATCGGTGAGGAGATCTTCGACGCCACCCTGCAGATGCTGCGGACGGTGCCCTTCATCGCCCTGGTGCCGCTGTTCGTCACCTGGTTCGGCATCGACGAGTCGTCCAAGCTCGCGCTCATCACCGCGGCCGCGCTGTTCCCGCTCTACCTGAACACGTTCCAGGCGGTGAAGAACACCGACCAGAAGCTCATCGAGGCCGGGAGGACCTTCGGGCTCAGCGGTTTCCAGATAGCCCGCCGCATCATCTTCCCGACGGCGCTGCCCGGCATCCTCACCGGCCTTCGCTTCGCCTGTTCGTTCTCGCTGCTGTCGCTGGTACTGGCCGAGCAGGTCAACTCCACCGCCGGCATCGGTTTCCTGATCATCAACGCCCAGAACAACCAGCGCCCGGACATCGTCATCGCCGGTATCTGGATCTACGCGGTGCTGGGCATCCTCATCGACCTGCTCATGCGAGGCGTGGAGCGCCTCGCCCTGCCCTGGAGGGCCCGTGTCGGCATCGGCTGAGATCCTGGACAACGCGACCGTCGCCGGGGCGCCGCCCGCCGCGGCGCCGGCGGACGGCGCGGGCCACGTGGTCGACGTGCTGGGCGTGCGGCGGGTCTTCAACGGCCGGGCGGTGCTCGACGGTGTCGACCTCCAGCTGCGCAAGGGGGACTTCGTCGCGCTGCTCGGCCCGTCCGGGACGGGCAAGACGACCCTGCTGCGCATCCTCGGCGGCCTCGACACCGCCGACGGGGGACGCGTGATCGTTCCCCGGGCGCGCTCGACCGTCTTCCAGGAACCGCGTCTGATCCCCGCCCAGAAGGTGTGGCGCAATGTCGTGCTCAGCGCTCCCCGGCCGCGGGCCGCGCGCCGCCGGGCGACAAACGCCCTGGCCGAGGTCGGCATCGCGGGGCACGGAGACGCCTGGCCGCGCACGCTCTCCGGCGGAGAGGCCCAGCGGGTGGCACTCGCCCGCGCCCTGGTCACCGAGCCGGACCTGCTGCTGCTCGACGAGCCGTTCGCGGCCCTCGACGCGCTGACCCGGATCCGGATGCATGACCTGTTGGCGGCGCTGTGCGCGCGGCACGAGCCGGCTGTCGTCCTGGTCACCCACGATGTCGACGAGGCGATCCTGCTCGCGGACCGGGTCCTGGTGCTCTCGAACGGCTCGATCGCCCTGGACCAGGCCGTCACCATCGACAAGCCCCGCAACCGCGACGATCCGCGATTCCTGGAGTTGCGGGCGACGCTGCTCGAGCAGCTCGGCGTCGCCCGCACCGTCGGTGGCGGCGATGCGGGCGCCCTCATCCCCGCCGGCGGCGACTCCGCAGGCATCCATTCCGCCAGTCACCATTCCGCCGACCAGACATCCGCAACGGACCCTCAGTGACCAACCCACGAGAAAGACCGCCTTTCATGTTCACCAGAAAGAAGCCCTGGCGCCTCCTCCAACGCGCGTCCGCCGCCACCGCGACCATCGCCCTGGCCGCGGTGGTCGCCGCCTGCGGGAGCGATGGCGGGTCCTCCACCGGGAGCGGGGCTTCGCCGGCCGCGGGCGGTGCGACGAGTGGGTCCTCCGTCGACCTCTCCGGTGTCAGCCTCAAGATCGGCTATCAGACCGCGGACTTCCCCGCGCTGCTCAAGGCGTCCGGCCTGTTCGAGGACACGCCGTACAAGTTCCAGATACCGATCATCGCCGGGCCGGCGAACCAGCTCGCCGCGCTCTACGGCAAGCAGATCGACGTCGGCCAGACCGGTGAGAACACCGCCGCGTTCGAAGCCGCCAACGCCGCCACCCCCTGGGCCGAGAACGCCGCGCCGATCCAGGGCTTCGCCGTGACGTGGACGCCCGACGCGCCCTACCTGTCGGCCGTGTACGCGACCAGGAGCTCCGGCATCAGATCGCTGGCCGACCTGCGGGGCAAGAAGATCGGCTTCAACTACGGCGGCAACATCTACGCCGAGTACGTCATCGCGCTGCAGAAGAGCGGTCTCGGCCTCAAGGATGTGCGCGGCGTGCAGTTCCCGAGCAACCAGGCCGCGGCCAACGCCTTTCTCGCCGGCAGTCTGGACGCCGTCGTCACCAGCTACAGCCTCGTGAAGAAGCTGGTCGATTCCAAGGACGCGGTCGAGATCGCCGACATGGCCTCGCTCGGCCTCATCGGCGGCAGCGGTTGGATCGCTCGGACCGACGTACTGAAGAACCCGACCAAGCTTGCCGCGATCAAGGATTTCTACGGGCGGCTACGGACCTTCTACGAGAAGTGGATCCCGACCCACGAGGCGGAGTACGTGAAGGTTCTGGTGGACCAGGTGGGCCAGAAGCCCGACGTGGCCCAGGTGAACTGGGAGAACGCCAGGCACTCGACCTTCTACCGGATCGGCGATCCGAAGTTCCTGCGGATCCAGCAGGTGACCGTGGACGCCGCGTTCGAGTACGGCGGGCTCAAGACCGATGTCGCGCCGAAGCTCGGGTTCAACTACACGACGGTCCTGGACAGCGTCACGACCGGCCCGGCCAGCTGATCCGCCGCTGGCCACCGCCCGGCCGGGCCTGCGCTCGCGGCAGGCCCGGCCGGGCTTTCGCATGACCGGATGAGCCGCCTACAGCGGATCCGTGCGACCGAGGGAGACAACGACGGTGACAGGCACCATTGCTCGACGCAGGCTCGGCGCCCACGGCCCGGAGGTCTCCGCGCTCGGCCTGGGCTTCATGAGCTTCGTGCGGTCCGCCGCCGCCGACGAGCAGAGGCTCGCGACGGCGCTGCTCGACGAGGCGATCGAGGCCGGCATCACCTTCTTCGACACCGCCGACGTCTACGGCCCGGACGTCAGCGAGACGCTGCTCGGCCGCGCCGTCGCCGGGCGCCGGGACGATCTCGTGATCGCCACGAAGTTCGGTAACGCACGCGACCGCGACACCAACCCGGACGCCCGCGGGGTGGACGGACGCCCGGAGTACGTCCGCGCGGCGGTGGAAGGTTCGCTGCGGCGCCTGGGCATCGACCACATCGACCTCTACTACCAACATCGCGTCGACCCGACGGTCCCCATCGAGGAGACCGTCGGTGCGCTGGGGGAGCTGGTCGAGGCAGGCAAGGTCCGTTACATCGGCCTGTCCGAGCCGGGGCCGCGAACCCTGCGCCGCGCGCATGCCACCCATCCGGTCACCGCGATCCAGAACGAGTGGTCGATCTTCAGCCGGGACATCGAGGCCGGGACGCTGCCGATCGCCCGGGAGCTGGGCATCGGCATCGTCCCCTACTCGCCGCTCGGACGGGGATGGCTGACCGGACGGGTGCGCAGCCGCGAGGACCTGCAGGGGCGTCGGCTGGCGCATCCCCGGTTCGCGGCGGAGGTCTTCGACGCCAACCGGGCGCTCGCCGACGAGGTCGCGGCGATCGCCGCCGAGGTCGGCGCCCTGCCCAGCCAGGTGGCACTCGCCTGGGTGCTCTCGCGCGGCGAGGACGTCGTCCCGATCCCCGGCACCCGCCACGCCGCGTACCTGCGCGAGAACGTCGGGGCGCTGGGCGTCACCCTCGCGCCGGAGCAGGCCGAGCGACTGACGGGGATCGCCGAGCGGGTCCGGGGAGAGCGGGCCCTGCGCCCGGCCGCGATCGGGGTGGAGGCACCCCCGCTCACGGGCGCCGTGTCCTGATTCGGCGCGGCGGCGCCGGGGCCGGGCCAGCTCCGGCGCCGCTGGTCAGCGAGACGACGATGTCGGGATGCGCAGGCCGAGGTGTCCGCGCAGCGTCGTGGACTCGTACTCCCTGCGGAAGATGCCGCGGCGCTGCAGCTCCGGTACCAGCTGGTCGACGATGAGATCGAGACCGTCGGGGTAGAAGTCGTGGTTGAGGTTGAAGCCGTCGGCGGCGCCCGCGGTGAAGAACGCCTCGATCTCGTCGGCGACCTGTTCCGGGGTGCCGACCACCATGCGGTGCCCACCGCCGGCGATGTGCCGCTCGAGGAGGTCGCGGACCGTCAGGTTCTCGTTGCGGGCGGTCTGGAGCACGGAGGTGGCGAAGCCGTGGCTGGACGGCTTCCAGTCCGGTGAGTCGATCAGATCCCACGGCGGCTGCCGGTCCGGTCGCAGGCTGTCCACCGGCAGGCCGAGCTGGGCGGCGAGTGAGGCCAGCGCGTCGGTGTCGTCGGTGGACAGGCTGGCCAGCAGGTCGCGGCGCTCGCGCGCCTCGGCCTCGGTGCTGCCCAGCACCGGCCACAGCCCTGGCAGGATGAGAACCTCGTCCGGGTCGCGGCCATAGACATCACGCGCCCGGGACCTGACCCTGCGTGCGAAGTCCCGGCCCTGCTGGAGGCTGTGTTCGGCGCAGAACACCGCGTCGGCGTACTTCGCGGCCAGGTCGATGCCCTGCGGCGACGCCCCGGCCTGCAGCACGACGGGGTGGCCCTGCGGCGAGCGCGGTACCTGGTACCAGGTCCGCAGCCGCAGATGTTCGCCGGTGTGCTCGACCTCCCGGACCCTGGCCAGGTCGGTCAGCTCGCCGGAGTCCTGGTCGCCGACGAGGGCGTCCGGGTCCCAGGACTGCCACAGCGCTTTGATCACCGAGATCGCCTCGTCGGCCCGGCCGTAGCGGGCGTCGCGGTCGGGGTGGGCGTCCAGCCCGAACTGGGCGCCGGCCCGCGTCGACTGCGTGGTGACGACGTTGATGGCGGCCCGGCCGCCGGAGACCAGGTCGAGGGAGGAGGCGAGGCGGGCGATGTGGTAGGGGTGCCGGTAGGTGGACGACACCGTCGCCACCAGCCCGACATGCGTGGTCGCGCGCGCGATCGCGGTCAGCACGACGAAGGGGTCGAGCGCGTTCCACGGCCGGGTGAAGTCCTGCTGGGCGAAACCGTGTGTTTCGGCGAGGAACACCGCGTCGAGCAGGCCCCGCTCGGCGGTCCGACCGAGCTTCTCCCATTCGGCGATGTCGACGAAGCCGAGCGGGTCGTCGCGCAGACGCCACCCACCCGGCGCGCGCCCCAGCGCGTTCGCGTTGACGTTCAGATGCAGCTGGCGGGTGCTCACGGTCGGTGGTCTCCTGATCAGGCGACGGGCGTGACCGCCGCGGTGGCGGCGGGAGAGGCGTCGGGTGCGAGCGGCGGGAGGCCGTAGTGGCCGCGCAGGGTGGTGGAGGTGTACTCGCGGCGGAAGATCCCCCGTCGCTGCAGCTGCGGGATCAGCTGGTCGGCCACCTGCTCCAGGCCGGACGGGAAGATGTCGAAATTGATGTTGAAGCCGTCGGCGGCTCGCTGGGTGAACCACACCTCGATCTCGTCGGCGACCTGCTCCGGCGTCCCGACCAGGGCGTTCTGCGCGTGCACACGCCGCTCCAGCAGCTGGCGGACGGTGAGGCCCTCCCGGCGCGCCACCGACAGCACCGCGGTCGCGGCGCCCACGCTGCGCGGCCGCCACTCGGGAGAGTCGACGACGTCCCAGGGCAGTGTCCTGTCCACGACCAGCAGATCCACCGGGATGCCGAGCTGCGTCGACAACGCGCTCAGACTGGCGGCGTCGACGGTGGCCGGACCGTCCAGGTCGGCGCGGCGTGCCTTCGCCTCGGCCTCGGTGCCGCCGAGCGTGATGTTCAGGCCGGGCAGGATCAGCAGCTCGTCCGGATTGCGGCCGTGGGCGGCGGCGCGTGCCTTCAGCGTGCGGTAGAACTCCTGCGCGGTCGGGATGGTGTTGGCCGCGCAGAACACCGCGTCGGCATGCTGGGCGGCCAGGTCGATGCCCCGCGGTGACGCGCCGGCCTGAACGATCACCGGCTGCCCCTGGGCGGAGCGTGGGAACTGGAAACGCCCGGTGAAGCCGACGTGCGCGCCGTCGTAGTCCACTGTCGGCACCAGGTGCTCGTGCACCAGCTCACCGGCCTCGGCATCGGCGACGAGGGCCGCCGGGTCCCACGAGTTCCACAGCCGCTTGACGGCGATCAGCACCTCCTCGGCGCGGGCGTAGCGGACGTCCCGCTCGGGCAGCACGCCCCGGCCGTACAGCGCCGCCGCCGCGTCCTCACCCGAGGTGACGATGTTGACCGCCGCCCGACCGCCGGAGGCGAGGTCGAGTGTCGCGGCGCGGCGGGCGACGTCCCATGGCTGGTAGAAGGTCGCCGACAGCGTCGCGACCAGGCCGATGTGGCGGGTCGCGCGGGCCACGGCCGTCTGGAGCATGAACGGGTCGAAGGCATGCCAGGGGCTGCTGAAATCGGTGGCTCCCAGATGGTCGGCGAGGAACACCGCGTCGAGCAGGCCGCGCTCGGCGATCCGCCCGAGCTGCTCCCACCGGGCGAAATCCAGAAACCAGGTCGGCGGATCGCTGCGCCGCCAGCTGTTCGGCGGCTTCGCGAGCCCGTTGCCGTTGACGTTCAGATGCAGGAGTCGTTCGGCCACCCCTGCATCGTTCGGGGCAGCCGCCCCCCGAGGAAGGAGAAACGGCTACAGGTTCGGTGAAGCCCGTCTTCGCGGTCGGCGGCGGCGCGGCCGGGGCGGGTCCGGCCGCGACAGTTAAGCGCGGGGCGTCCCATCGCGTTAGCCGGACCGCGTTGATCCCGCTCGCGCAGGGAGGCAAAGCTGGGTTGCCACACCGAGAAGGGGCCCCGATGACCGACCTTGCCGAAGCCACCGCAGCCGTCACCTATGGCTCCCCCCGGTTGCGGGAGCTGATCGAACACATCGCGCAGGACGCCCTGGGACGCGACGAACGTGACGAGCTGCCGTTCGAGCCGATCGACGCCGTCCGGCGGGCCCGGCTCGGCGCGATCCGGCTGCCCGTCGCCCAGGGCGGCGGCGCGTCGCTCGTCGAGCTCTACAAGGTGTTCATCGAACTGGGCGCGGCCGACTCCAACGTCGCGCACATCCTGCGCAGCCATTTCGGTGTCGTGGAGAACCTGCTGCGGGGGCCCGGCCCCGGGGGCGCGGGCGGGGGGGGGCGCGGGGGCCGCGGGGGGGGGGTGGGGGGCGCGGCGCCCGCGC
>NZ_JALKFW010000168.1:58169-79197 GCF_023243055.1 Frankia sp. AgPm24
CGGCCCCGCCTTTGCGGGGGCGGGCACACCCGCCGGCGCGCCACCGGCCCCGGTGCCGCGCGATGGCTGGAGCACGTCGCCCGAGGAGAGCTGATCGGCTCAGCGGCGACCGAGCTCGGCGCGAAGGCCGGCGCGACCGACTTCCCGTACGAGACCACGATCACCCGGACGCCGGCCGGCCAGCGCCTGAACGGGACGAAGTATTACACCACCGGCAGCCTGTACATGGACTGGCTGCTGGTCAGCGCCACCGGCGTCGACGGCGAGAAGACGCAGCTGATCCTCCCTGGTGACCGCCCGGGCGTGCACCGACCCAACGACTGGGACGGCTTCGGCCAACGCTTCACCGGCAGCGGCACGGTGACCTTCGAGGACGTCGCCATCCACCCCGAGGACTACTTCGGCACGGACGCATCGGCCGGCGACGCCCTCCCGTACCCCGCGACGTTCTTCCACATCCAGCTGAACGCGATGATCGCCGGCATCCTGCGACGGGTGGCCAGCGACGCCGTCGAGCAGGTGCACCGCCGCACGCGGGCGTTCTACCACGCGAACGCCGACACGCCCGCCGACGACCCGATCGTGCAGTACAGCGTCGGGCTGCTGCACAGCCAGGCGTTCGCGGCCGAGGCTCTGGTCCTCACCGCCGGGGCGGCGCTGCAGGAGGCCTACGCGGCGCACGGCACTCCCGAGGAGGGTGAGCTCTCGCTGCGGGCGGCGCTGCTGAACGCCAAGGCGAAGGTCGTCATCGACGAGCTCGCCAACCGCGCGGCCTCGGAGCTGTTCGACGTCGGCGGCGGCTCCCTCGTCCGCCGCGGCGCCCACCTGGACCGACACTGGCGAAACATCCGCGCGATCGCCGCCCACAATCCGAAGACGCTCAAGGCGGTCGTGGTCGGCCGCCACGCACTCCACGGCACGCCGCCACCCAACCAGGGCTTCTTCTAAGAGTGTCGTTTGACCTCAGACTGTCACGCTGCGTGGTACCTGCTGGTGTTGTGGGGTGGTGCGGCGTGTCCTCGTGGCGTGGAACGACCTTCGGAAGATCGTGCTCTCGTCGTGGTCTGCGCCGTGACACCGCGGTGCCTGTACAGCTTCTTTCTCATCGAGGTCGACTCCCGTACCGGCCACATCCTCGGAGTCACCGCCCACCCCGACCGACCACGGACCACCCGACAGATCTGCGATCTCCTCATGGACCTCGGTGACCGGGCGGCCGACTTCCCGTTCCTGATCCGCGACCAGGCCGGGCAGTTCACCGCGTCGTTCGACGCGGTCCTCGCCCATGCCGGCATCACCGCGGTCACGGTCCCACCCCGACCCCCCGGGCGAACGCCGACGCGGAACGGTTCGTCCGCACCGTCCGGACCGAGGTCGCCGACCGCATGCTGATCGTCGGTGAACGGCACCTGCGCACCGTTCTGGCCGAGTACGCAGCCCACCACAACGGACAGCGACCCCACCGCGGCTGTGACCTTCAACCATCACGACCCGACCACCCCACCGCCGCCCTGACCAAGGAACGGTCCAAGCGCTGCCCCAACTTCGGCGGCTTGATCAACGAATATGAACGAGCCGCCTAAAAGACCAGGTCAAGACCTGTCGCCGAGTTCTGGCACCCAACAGGCGGGTCTCGCTGTCGAGATCGCCTTGACGCTGCAGGACCACGTCATGGACCAGCTCAACACCACCTGGCCTGAGGTGGCCGTCGACGGGCGGCCGGTCGTGCTCGAGCCCCGACCCGGCCCCGACGGGACACCGCGATGGGAAGGCCGCGGTGTCGAGCCCTGCCCGTTCGGCCAGCTCGCCGACCGCCTCACGCAGCTGGCCCGCCGGGGCTGGTAGATGGTCATGGCACCGGCAGCGAGCGCACACCGGTCCATGTGCCGGCCGACCATCGACGCGACGGCTCCGATGATGCCGGCGACCGCGCGGCGACCGGACTCAGCTGCTCCCGCACCCCGGACGGGCGGGCGCCTGGTCGGTCCACGCGAGGTGATCGGCGGCGGAACGCAACGTCGGACCGGTAGGCGGCAGCCGTAGCTGGCCGTCCCGGCATCTGCTACCGATCGCCTTCGACGCCACCGAGAAGCGAACCCACGACCACGTCCGACACGGCACCACCAACCTGCTCGCAGTACTTGACGTCGGCGCAGGCAAGGTCGTCGGCGAATGCCGCCCCACCCGTACGGGAGACGACTTCCTGGACTTCATCAAGAAAGCCGTGAAACCCCACACGGACAAAGAAGTCCACGTCGTTCTCGACAATCTCCCCGCTCGCGCGACGCCAGGCGTCATGACGTGACTCGAAGAGAACCCTGGAATCCATTTCCGTTTCACCCCCGTAGGGTCGTCGTGGATCAACCAGATCGAAGCCTGGTTCGGCATCATCACCAGACAGTCAATCTGCCGGGGCGCCTTCAGCTCAGTCAAAGTGCTGATCAAACAGATCCGGGACTGTATCGAGCGCTGGAACTCCACTGCGGAGCCGTTCTTCTGGGCCGCGACAGCCGAGGAGGTCCTGGCCAAGGTCAAATCGTCGAGACCAACATCAAGAAGCTGGTTGCCAACAATGGATAATAAAGTAGGCAGGATCACGCGATGCTGGGCGTTGGAACACTCGCTGGAGTCCCGTGAGGGCATGCTCGCGTTCGTGGAGAAGTGGGCGCCCGAGCGGGTGAAAAGAGCAGTTCGCGCAGAACGGACGGCTCTGACATGCCATCACGCCGGACCTGACTCCGCGGCGCTCGGCTCGAGCTGGTCGAGGTAGCGCTCGACGAGGTCCAGCACTTCCTGGTGACCGGTCGTGATGCCCATGACGTCCTCCATCACGAGGATGCGCGCGACGGCGCTCATCACGACGGTCACCGCCCCGGCCGGAACCGCTTCGTAGCCGCGGCTGGCGAACCGCGCCGCGACGGCCTTGATCTCGAGGGCGCGAAAACGCTCGGCATACTCGGCTATTTCCGCTCGGATGGTCTTGCGGTGGTTCGCGAGTGCCTGGAACTCCGCGAGCAGCAGCGCTCCGCCAGGCTCCCTGGCCAGCCCCCACAGGACGCGTAGTGGCTGGTGGGTGGCGAGGGCCTGTTCGTAGCGCCGGAGGTTCGCCTCCGCGCCCTTCCGGAAGAGCGCCAGGAACAGGTCGTCCATCGTGTGGAAGTAGTAATGCACCAAGGCGGGCTTCACGCCTGCCCGCGCCGCGACCCGGCGTGACGTGGCGGCGGCGTAGCCCTCCTCGACCATGATCGCGGCGGTCATGTCGAGCAGTGCGGTTCTCGTCTCCGAGTTCGCCGCGCCCAGTCGACGCGTCGCGGTCACAGCGCGGCGCCCGGCGCCGTAGGTAGATCGCTTGACGAGCCGGCTGGTTGGGCGATAGACATATGCTCAGCATAGCAATTGGGCGAACGCTCAGCATCACGCGTCGCCACCGGTAATTCGCGTCGTGAGGAGCGAACGGATGACGACGGACACCGCCCTGGCCTGGGATCCCTACGACCAGGCCTACGCCGCGGACCCGTACCCGATCTACCAGCGGCTACGGGAGCAGGCTCCCCTCTACTACAACGAGCAGTATGACTTCTTCGCGATCACCCGGTTCGCCGACATCGCGCGCAGCGTGCCGAACTGGAAGACGTTCTCGTCCGCCAGGGGCGGTGTTCTGGAAATCATCAAGTCGGGCATGGAGATGCCCCCCGGCACCCTCATCTTCGAGGACCCACCGAGCCACGACCTGCACCGCGGTCTGCTGGCCCGGGTCTTCACCCCGAGGCGCGTCCTTGGGCTCGAGCCGAAGATCCGTGAATTCTGTGTCCGCACGCTCGATCCGCTCATCGGGGCGGGCGAGTTCGACATGGTCGAGGCTTTCGGAAAGGAGTTCCCGATGCGCGTCATCGGCATGCTCCTTGGTATTCCTGAGTCCGACCAGGCCGACATCCGGGACGCGGGCAACGAGGCATTGCAAACCCAGCCCGGCGGGCAGATGGACCTCTCCGGGGGTGCGCTCATGTCCGGGGAGATCTTCGGCGCCTACATCGACTGGCGCCGCGAGAACCCGTCCGACGACCTGATGACCGAGCTGATCACCAACGAGTTCACCGATGAGAACGGCGTCACCCGGACCCTGACCCGTGACGAGATCCTCACCTACGTCACGGTCGTTGCCGGCGCCGGCAACGCGCCCACCGGCCGTCTGATCGGCTGGGGCCCCTCGACGCTCGCGAAATTCCCGGCGGCCCGGGCCGCGCTGGTGGCCGACCCGTCGCTGATTCCCAACGCCATCGAGGAGCTGTTGCGTTTCGAGCCGCCCGGCCACGCGTTGGCCCGCTACGTCACCACCGACGTGGAGTTCCATGGTCAGTCGGTGCCCGCGGGCTCGACGATGCTCTTCGTCCTCGCGGCGGCCAACCGCGACCCGGCCCGTTATCCGGATCCGAACACCTTCACCATCCGTCGTCACGTCGGCCAGCAGCTGACCTTCGGGCTCGGGGGCCATTACTGCCTCGGCGCCGCGCTGGCCCGGCTGGAGGGCCGAATCGCGCTGGAGGAGATCCTTCGGCATTTTCCGAGGTGGGAGGTCGACTGGGCGCAGGCGAAGCTCGGCTCGACGTCGACCGTACGCGGCTGGGAGTCCCTGCCGATCACAGTCGGCTAGAAGACCACTGAAAATCTTGTGGGTCCGGGTTCGGCCCTGTGGGTTGTCAGGCCGGCTGGCTGACGAGTGCGGCGATCGTGCGGGTGAGCCCGGGGACATCTCCCTGGACGTGGTCGAGATTCCACCGCGCGATCTGTACCGAAGCATCGACGACCGTCTTCACCCGTTCATACCGACGTGCGGTGAACGCCGCCCACAGCCGGTCGTCGACCGCGGTGGAGGTGGTGAGGAGTTCGGCCAGAACGGCGGCGTCCTCCAGGCCGGCGGCGGCGCCCTGCGCGAGCGTCGGCGGGCACACATGCGCCGCGTCACCGATCAGCACGACGCGGCCGCGATTCCAGGGTGCGTCCAGCAGGTGGGTTTCGAACCAGGTGTAGTGGAGGTGCTGTGGATCGGTGAAAGCACTGTGTACCTCGTCCCATGGGCCGTGGTAGGCCCCGAAGAGCTCGAGGAAGTCCGCCAGCTGCTCCTGCGGTGTCTGCGTCGTGCGGTCCTGGGCCGGTTCCACCAGGAACCAGTAGGCGCTGGTCGCCGAGGTGGGCGTCACCCCGGCGATATAACAGGGGCCGCCGAAAACGGCCTGGGACGAGGTGACGTCGGCCGGCCGGGGCCCGAACATCCGCCAGGCCCCCATGCCGAGGGATCGCGTCTCCAGCGGAATCTCCAGCATGCGGCGGGTCCACGAGCGCACCCCGTCGGCGCCGATGACGAGGTCGTAGCGACTCGAGGAGCCGGTCGAGAAACGAACCTCGACACCGGCCTCGTCCTGCTCGAGAGATTCCGTGGTGGTCGAGTAGCGGATCTTGACGCCCGCCCGCTCGGCGCGGTCCACCAGGATTCGGGCGAGGTCGGGTCGGTACATGCCCATGGACGAGGGCAGGTCGGGGCCGCCGAACGGAATGTCGTCCAGCTCGGCCACAATGGTCGCCCGCGGATCCGGCGCCCGCACCACGAGTTTCATGGACTCGTATCCCAGGGCCGCGCAGCTCTCGAGGACGCCGAGCTGGCGTAACACGCGCAGCGCGTTGCCCTGCAGGGTGATCCCGGAGCCGACGGCGGTGACCTCGGGCTTGATCTCGACCAGCTCCACGGCGATCCCGGCCTCGGCCAGCAGAATCGCCACCGCGGCGCCGGACACACCACCCCCGACGACCAGGACACTGGCGACGGCAGACATGGTTGGCTCCTTCTTCCGGATCCGGCGAGCTCAGGCCTGGTAGGGGTGCACGGTCTCGTTGGGCTGGAACCGGAACGCGTGCCCCCACATCTCTGTCCGCTTTCCCCTGCGAAAGTTGAGATTGTTGGGGGAGCGCTTCGCCGACTCGTTGATCGCGAGGCCGCCCCAGCCGTACTCGATCATGAAACCGCCCGGGGTGTGCACGTAGTAGGAGATGACCTGGTCCCCGATGTGCCGGCCGAAGGCCATCTGCAGATCAGGATTCGCGTCTCCACCGAGCACGTCGAAGTACGAGTAGCCGACGTCGTCGATGTCAACCGACTCCAGATAGACATGGTGCAGCCCGACCGAGTTCGGTATCTCGAGGAACGCGACGCTGTGATGGCGGGGGTTGACCCGCAGGAACCACATCTCCCCGAGCGGCTCCAGCATGGTCAGGATCTCACTCGGGACGAAGCCCATCGCGTCGATGTAGAAGTCGACGGCATGACGCGCGTCGGGCACGACGAACACGACATGACCGAGCCCCTGCTCCTCGGTGACGAACCCGGCGTGCGGTCGCGGCGGATGCCAGAAGTGGTAGTTCGACTCCTGGTAGCAGAACAGTTCCAGCGGCTGGCCGAACGGGTCCTCGAACTGGACGAGCTGGTCGACCCCGCGAGCCCGCGCCACCTCCTTTTCGGCGAAGCGTGGCTTCGCACCCGCGCCCTCCAAGCGGTTCACCGCGGCGTCGAGGTCGCGATGGTTGAGCACCTCCCAGCCGGCGAAAAGCATGCGGTGGTCCTCGCCCGGGTGAAACGAAAGCCGGTAGTCGGCGTCGTCGATTTTGAGTCGGACCGCGCCGTCCTGGCCATCGGGCCCGAGCATGCAGCCCAGCACCTCCGGACCCCAGGTCCGCATTTCCTCGTACTGGGGTGTCCGGATGCCCACGTACCCCAGCTTTGCGATCAGACTGCCCACGGGGCCCTCCGCTGTCATCTGCGACCTGTGCTGACAGCGACATTAGGAACTGGGCGCGTAAACCGGAAATGCGCCGTTGTGATTCCTCTGATCCACCAGGTGCATGTGCCGTCTACAGGTCGAGGACCAGTTGTTCTCCGGCGGCGGTGGACACACATGACACGATCTGGCGGCCCCCGCTGCGTTCGAGGTCGGTGAGAACACGGTCGTGGTGTTCGACGGCGCCGCCGAGGACGCGGACCAGGCAGGCACCGCAGTTGCCGGTGCCGCAGGACACGGGCACCTCGACACCGGCCTGGTGCAGTGCCGAAAGCAGCCGGGTGCCCGGCTCGACCCGGATCCGTTCGCCCTGTCGCGCCAGGACGACCTCGTAGGCGTGCCCGGCGCCAGGGCCGCCGCCGGCCGCGTCGAACTGCTGCCTGTGCAGGTCGACTCCGCGCGGCGCCGCCCGCGCCAGTTCGTCAACGAACAGGCCGCTGCCGCACACGTACACCGCGGTGTCGGGGTGGGCGTCGGCGAGCGCGCGCACGGCGGCGCGGCGCTCGGGGCTGGACCGGGAGGTCGCGCCGAGACTCTCGACCTCAGCGCGCAGCGCCGTGTACCGCGACGAGCCGTCCACGTGGACCAGCGACCAGGGGTAGACCCGGGCGGCGCGGACCCGGCGGACCATGGGCAGCAGCGGCGCGATCCCGGCACCGGCGGCGAGGAACAGGTAGCGGGCACCGCCGCCGAGGGAGAACAGGTGGCGGGGACCGCGGACCCGCAGGCGCTCGCCGGTGCGCAGCACGTCGTGGATGTGGTTTCCCGCGCCGTCGCCCGCCGTCGGGGACCGGGCGACCAGCAGCCGCCAGCCGCGGTCGTCGTCCGGATCGCCCGCCAGCGAGTAGGGCCGCGTCAGACCGGTCGACAGCACCAGGTCGACGTGGGCCCCCGGTGCCCAGCGTGGCAGGCGTTGCCCGTCCGCGGCCGCGAGGACGAGCTCGACGATCCGGTCGGCGACGGGGCGCAGGGAGGCGACGACCAGCGTGCGGCCATGATCGACAGGCATGGACGTCAGACCACCTCCGGGACGCAGCGGTTGCGGTGCCCGCCGAGGCCGGCGATGGCCGCCTCCATGACGTCGCCCGGCTGCAGCCAGCGCCGCCAGTGGCCGCCGTTGCCGGCCGGGCTGCCGGTGAGCAGCAGGTCCCCGGGCAGCAACGTGGTGGCGGCCGAGACCGCGGCGATCAGGCTGGGGACGTCGAACAGCATGCTGGCCGGCACATCGTCCTGCATGCGCTCGCCGTTGAGGTCGAAGGTGATCCGAAGCTGGCGGTGGTCGGGGATCTGCTCGGCCGGGACGAGGAAGGGCCCGGTGGGCAGGAAGGTCGGGCGGTTCTTGGCCCGTATCCAGTCGCCGCCGAGCACCCGGTTCTCGGGGGTGAACTGGAGGTCGCGGGCGCTGACATCGTTGCAGACCGTGTAGCCGGCGACATGGTTCATCGCCCGCTGCGCCGGTACCCGGTGCGCCCGGGCGCCGATCACGACAGCCAGCTCCGTCTCCCAGTCGATCTGCGAGGACTCCGGCGGGAGCAGCACGTCGTGGTCCGGGCCGCAGAGGGCGGTGGGCAGGCCGGCGAAGACGAACGGGTTGCCGCGGCGGACCTTCTCGTCCATCATCTGCTCGGCGGCGCGGCGCAGCTCCTCGTCCGACCGCAGATCGTCGGGTTCCCGGCTGGCGAGGATTATCTGCGCCACGTGGGACCGGTAGTTCGCGCCGGCCTGGAAGATCTGCCGGGGCTCGACCGGTGCCAGGACGTCCAGGTCGCCGATCGGTAGACCGTCGCCCGGGCCGGCCTGCGCGGCCAGCCGGGGCAGGGCCGCCGACACCGTCGCCCATTCCTCGAGCAGGGCGAGGTAGGTGGCGGGCCCCTTCACCAGGCTGTCGTCGGTGAGCCGCAGGACCCGGTCGCCGACGGCCAGGCCGGTGAACGCCCCCGTGCCGTCATCGAACCGACCAAGTGCATGACCATCGACTGATCGCGTCATGATGTCGTCTCGTCCCCGGACTGGTGATCAGCTGGGAGTCGGCCGGGCCGCAGGGCGGCCCGACCGGCGTACTCGGCCCGCTCGCCCAGCTCGGATTCGATCCGCAGCAGCCGGTTCCACTTCGCGGTGCGCTCCGAGCGCATGGTGGAGCCGACCTTGATCTGCCCGGTGCGCCAGCCGACGGCAAGGTCGGCCAGCCAGTCGTCCTCGGTCTCGCCGGACCGGGCCGACAGGACGGTCGCGTACCCGGTGGCGTGCGCCCGGCGCACGACGGCACGGGCCGTGCTCAGCGTGCCGATCTGGTTGGGCTTGACGAGTACCGCGTTGGCGACCCGCTCGTCGATGCCGCGCTGGAGCCGGTCGGGGTTGGTGACGAACAGGTCGTCGCCGAGCAGCTGGCGCCCGGCAAGGCGCTCGGTGGCCGTGCGCCAGCCGGCCCAGTCGTCCTCGGCGAGCGGGTCCTCCAGGGAGACGATCGGATAGCTGGCGCACCACTCGGCCAGCTCGTCGACTAGCCCGTCGGCGCTCAGCTCGCGGGCCTCCGCGGCGAGCACGTAGCGCCCGTCCGCGCGCACGAACTGGCTGGCGGCGATGTCGATGGCGATACCGATGTCCGCGCCGGGCCGCAGCCCGGCGCGTTCGACCCCGGCGACGAGGATGTCCAGCGCCGATCGGTTGGTGGGCAGCAGCGGACCGAGGCCGCCCTCGTCGGCGACCAGGGCCACCGGCAGGCCCCGGGCGGTCAGCTCCTCGGCGGTGCCGGCGCGGACCCGGGCCGCCCACTCGATCGCCTCGGTGAACGAGGACGCCCCCAGCGGGACCGCGAGGAAGTCCTGCACATCGATCGAGCGGCCCGAATGCGCACCACCGGAGATGATGTTGACCATGGGTAGCGGCAGCAACGCGGTGCCACCGTCGTCAGCCACCGCCCTGAACAGCGGCACGCCGCGTTGCCGTGCGCCGGCGACCGCCGTGGCCACCGACACGGACAGGACGGCGTTCGCGCCGAGACGGCGCAGGTCCGCGGTTGCGTCGAGCTCGCGCAGCCGCTCGTCGAGGGCGGCCTGGTCGGTGCCGTCGAGGCCGCGGACGGCGTCGTTGATCTCCCCTGCGACGTTGGCGACGGCCGAGCGGACCCCCTGGCCGCCGTACCGCTGGCCGCCGTCGCGCAGCTCCCGGGCCTCGTGGCGGCCGGTCGAGGCGCCGGAGGGCACCGTTGCCGACCCGGTGGCCCCGCCGTCGAGGCGGACCTCGCAGCCGACCGTGGGCCGGCCACGGGAGTCCAGTGCCTCCCAGGCGAGCAGGCCGGTGATGGTGGTGTCGCTCATGTGAGCCGCTCCCAGGCATCGGTCAGGGTGGGGGGTGGGTCGAGCAGGAGGCCACGGCCGAGTGAGCGGACCTGGCCGCGACCGACCGCGGTGAGGTAGTCCGCGGGGCTCCTACCGTCGACCCGGGCCAGCAGCAGGCAGCCGGTCTGCCGGATGAGCTGGGCCGGGTCGAGCGCCGCGGCGCCAGGCCGCTCGGCGTCGAGGCCGGTGAGAAACGCCCTGGCCGCCGCCGCGTACGCCGGCGCCGCGGCCGGTCGGTGGACCGATTTCAGCAGCAGGTGACCGACCGTCCAGGCCGGATCGAAGGTCGGGTCACCGACATGCGCGACCTCCCAGTCGATCACCCACAGGTCGGTGGCCGCGGAGCCGACCAGCACGTTCTTCGGGGTGTAGTCGCCGTGCACGAGGCAGGTCCGGTTCGCCGCCATGATCTCGATCGTCTGGTGGATCGGATCGGCCAGGTCGGGGTGCCTGCCCGCGACCGTGCGGTGGAACGGGTCGACGCGTAACTGACCGAAGGCCGTGACGTCCCCGAAGGCGCCCGCCACGTCGCCGTCGCCCGCCGTCGCGCGCTGCCAGCGGCCCAGTACACGGCCGAGCCGTTCGGCCACGGCGACGTCCACCGTGGCGGCGAGCAGATCCTGCTTCCAGGTTCGCCATGTCCGCGGGGCTCTTTCGATGACCAGGTAGCCGCCGGCCAGGTCGATGACCGCGGGGACCACCCCGGGCGCGAGCCGGCCGGCCAGCCGCAGCGCCCGGCCCTCGGTACCGAGGCGGGCCGGGTCGGCGAGCCATTCCTCGGTGACCCGCAGCCGGCTCAGCGCCCGTTTGACCACCGCGTCGAAACCGGGCGCGCGGACCACGACGACGTCGTTGGAAACCCCACCGGCCAGTCCGTGCACCTCGACGTCGAGGGGAGAGGAGATGAGCCCACGCTCCACCAGATGGCGGGTCAGCGCGGCGGTGTCCAGGACCGCCGGCGCGGTCACCGCGGTTCCAGCGGTGCCCGCAGCGCGGCGCTGCCCAGCACCTCGGGGTTGACGACGCTGTGCGGAACCCGGCCGCGCAGCACGTCGACGACGTTGCCGGCGGCCCTGCTGGCCAGTTCGGCGAGCGAGCCGTCCGAGGAGAAGGCGGTGTGCGGGGTGAGGACGACGTCGTCGCGGCGACGCAGCGGATGGTCGACGGGCAGCGGCTCGGGGTCGGTCACGTCCAGCGCGGCGCCCGCGATCGCCCCGGTGTCGAGCGCGTCGAGCAGCGCCACCGTGTCGACGAGGCCACCGCGGGCGGTGTTCACCAGCCACGCCGTCGGCTTCATCACGGCGAGCTGCCCGGCCCCGATGAGATGACGGGTGTCGTCGGTCAGCGGCACGTGCAGGGACACGATATCGGCCTCGCCGAGCAGCTCCGCCAACGAGGCCGCGCGGCGGATCCCGGGCTCGGCGCTGCTCGAGCGGCTGAACGCCATGACGTCCAGGCCGATCGCCCGCGCACGCGGCACGAGCGCGCGGGCGATCTCGCCCAGCCCCACGAGACCGAGCACTTTACCTCTGAGCCGGACCGACGTTCCTGGTACTGATCGGCCCCAGCCGCCCGCCGCGACGTCCCGGGTCAGCGGGATCAGTCTGCGCGCAAGCGCGAGGACAGCCAGCAGCGTCGAGTCGGCGACCTCTTCGGTGCAGTAGACCGGAACGTTGCTGACCACCATCCCGAGCCGGGTGGCGTGTTCGACGTCGATGTTGTCCACGCCGACGCCGTAGCGGGCAATGGTGCGGCATCGCGGCGCCGCGTCCAGTACCTCGGCGGGAACCTTCGCGAAGCAGGTGAGAATGGCGTCGACGTCGGCGGCGAGGGCGCTCAGTTCTGCGACGTCGCCCGTCGGTGCCAGCACGAGGGTGGCTCCGGCGGCGGCCAGCACCGCGCGTTCCACATCATCCGTGGGCCAGGCGATGTCCGTCGCCAGCACCTTCGGTCGCGGTCGCCCAGGTTCGTCGTCGCACTCGCGGTGACGTGAGTCCATCGCATCGGCTCCTTGTGGTCGCGTGCGCCCAAGGCTAGGCAGGTCGACGCCCAGGCGGAAATACAGAAGGTGGGTGGCTGCGATTCACGGCCGCGATGGCTGCCGTCCGGCCGCCGCCTGCCGTGCCGTCGGCTCTGCCCGGTGACGGACATCGACGGCGCGGATCGCCGGTATTCACAAGGAGAGTTTCCGATCTGCGCGGTCGTGGACCGATCCTGACCGGGCGGCAGCGGCTGCCGCCCGGTCAGTCGCCGATTCCGGACGAAAGAGGCCCGCGATGTTTGTGGCCCACGCGCTCTCGGGATGCCCGGAGGGTCTCACCCCGCCCCGGTGGCCTGGGGAAACTCCACCCGGGCCACGGCGAACAGCTGCTCACGCAACCAGACGTGGCCGGGGTCCCGCTCGCGCCGTGCGTGCCAGTACGCCGACTCGCGCAGTGGCCGCAGCGGCATCTCGGGTTCCAGCAAGCGGATCTCCGCCGCGACGGCGACCCGCTTGGCCAGCCGTTCCGGCAGCACCGCCACCAGGTCCGTTCCCGCCAGGAGAAAGGCCATGGTCACCATGCTGCTGGCAGTGGCCGCCACCCGGCGCGGGCAGCCTGCGGTGTCCAGGTCCTTCTCCACGATGGCGCGCTGCCCCTGGGCGACATATCCGAGATAGGGCGAGCGGCCCAGCAGATCGGCGGTGAGATGGTCCTCGGCGTGGGGATGATCGCGCCACACGACTCCGACGAACCGTTCGGCGATGACCGGCATCCGCGAGCAGCCCGGGATCGAGGATTCGTCGACGATCCGGTCGGGAAGGATCGCGAGGTCGACCTCGTCCCGGTTGAGGGCCTCCGCGTAGCGCATGCCGACCGGGGTGGCGTCCACCTGGGGGCCCGCGGCCAGTCCGGTCAGACGTGCGATCAGGGGCCGCAGGAGAGTCGCGCCGACGTAGTCGCTGCCGATGACCGAGAAGCGGCGCGAGTTGGTGCTGGGATCGAAGGTCGGGGGTCGGGCGATCGTCTGCTCGATCGTCGCCAGAACCTCCCGCACCGGCTCGATGAGCGACTCCGCCCGGGGGGTGAGCTCGAGATAGCGGCCGTTCCTGCGGAGCAGCTCGTCGCCGAGGACGCGCCGCAACCGGGCGAGCGCCGTGCTGGTGGCCGGCTGGGAGAGGTGCAGGCTCTCCGCCGCCCGGGTCACGTTCTTCTCCCGTAATAGAGCGTCAAGGACGACTAACAGATTGAGGTCTATCTGTCCGAGTTTCACGGCCGTTCCAACCCTTCGCCGGTGGCGGCCATCACGCTGAGTTCCGAAGCATCCGATGTCAAGATTCCCTCTCCTCTCGGTTCAGTCAAGCGTTTCCGATGTTCCACAAGGAGCGATTGCGTGTCGCCTTTACCCGCCATCGATGTCCACGCCCACGTCGCGGTCCCCGAGGTCGACGCCCTGGTCGAGGACCAGCCTGGACTCGCGCGACAGCGCCAGGTGGACGCGGCCACCCTGGGCCCCTCGTCGCTGCGGCTCAACCTTCAGCAGATGGGCGACATCGCAACGAAGCTGACGGACCTCGAGCCGCGGCTGAGCGCCATGGACGCCGCCCGGGTGGACATCCAGGCGGTGAGCGCCGTACCACTGCCGCACGCCTGGGCCGACCGGGACCTCGCCGCCCGGATCGTGGCGGCGAGCAACGCCTCCGTCGCCGCCTTCTGCGCGAAGGACCCGGCCCGGCTGGTTCCCATCGGCACGGTGTCGCTCCAGTACCCCGACCTGGCCGTCGGGCAGCTGCGGTCCGCGGTCGTCGACCAGGGCATGCGCGGGGTGCAGATCTCGACGTCCGCCGGGCCGGGCCGCGAGCTCGACGATCCGTCCCTGGCACAGTTCTGGGCGGCCGCGGCGCAGCTCGACACCGCCGTCCTGATCCATCCGTGGGGCTGCACCCTCGGGGAGCGGCTGAACGCCTACTACCTGTTCAACAGCGTCGGCAACCCGGCCGAGACGGCGCTCGCGCTGTCCCGGGTGCTGTTCTGCGGCCTGCTGGAGCGGCACCCGAACCTGCGGATCTGGTCCGCCCACGGCGGCGGGTACCTGGCCAGCTACATCGTGCGCGCCGACCACGCCTGGGCCGCCCGGGCCGACGCCCACACCACGGCCGAGCCGCCGTCCGCCCTCCTGCGCCGGACGTTCGTCGACTCCCTGGTCTACACGCCCGAGCAGTTGCGGCACCTGGTCGGTGTCATGGGCGCCGGGCAGGTCACCCTCGGCAGCGACTATCCCTTCGACATGGGCGTCGAGGATCCGGTCGACCGCCTGGAAGCCGCCGGTTTCGACGCCGCCACCACCGAGGCCATCCGCGGCGGCAACGCCGTCCGCCTGCTCGGCCTGGCCACGTCTGGAGTGGACCGATGAGGAAACACGACATCACCGTTGACTTCGGCCCCGATGCCGAGGCGGCCATCGCGGCATCGGCGCGGCAGTTCAGCAACTGGAACCGATGGGGCGCGGACGACGCGCGCGGCGCGGTGAACTTCCTCGACGCGAAGCCGCGCGCCGAGGCCGCGAACCTGATCCGCGTGGGGACCCGTTCAACCTCTCCCTCCCCTTCGACGAACACGGCTCCCAGTTCGGCTGGAAGCGCCGGGTGAACCCCGTGCACACCATTGAGCCGGGCCCGGCGGATCCCTGGCCCGCCAGGGGGAGCACAAGCTCGCTCGGGACCGGCGGGAAGACGTTATCCAGGCCCACCACGATCGCCGCCCCGACGCCGCCGAGACTGTCCATCAGGTCGACCGCCCACCCGGCGAGCCCGCCCAGCGGTTCGTCGATGGCAGGCGGTGCGGAGCTGAATGCCATTCGCTCTCCAGGTGCTTTCCGAAGACAGGTCGCCGGGCAGTTCCCAAACTACTGACCGAGAAGCTGGCCGCACTCTGCGGAATACCATTAGGTTCCGGTCCTAAACCCGCAGTGCCGTACTGCGGAAAACCGCACCGCTGGCAGGTCTCTGACCTGGGAATCTGCGGCTTTCGGACCTGCGGCGGCCAGTCGTGACTGCCGGGCGTCGAGGTTGACGGCGCGCTGGTGGCCAGCAAGCAGTGCGCCGCACTCGACACCACGACTGGTCATTCATTTGTACCAGCGAGACGATCGTTGGCGCCGGCAGGACATCAAGAAGCCGGGCCCGAGTGTCGGACAGTTCCACCCGCAGTCCCACCCGCACCCACGAGAGGTGCCGGTCTCGGCGGGTGAAGGCCTGGCCGGTGGTGTGGGGACGGGGGTGCTGAGGTCCGCCCGGGTGGCTGGCGACGTCAGTCGGGCGGGGGCGTGGCGCTTCCGGGAGCGTTCGCGTGGCGGGGTGGCCGGTGGCCGGCGCGGATGGCCGTCTCGATGAGGCCTATCACCCAGGTGGCGGCGTCCGCCGCGGCCGTTGGGTCGAGGTTCCAGGTCGTGACCATGCGTTCGAAGGTGGGCACGCTCCAGTAGGCGTCCAGCGCGGCGGTCGCCATTTCGCGTTCGTCATCGGGCCAGTCCTCGGCCGCCTGGTTGACCGCCGCGCGCAGTGCGTCGCGACGGCGTTGGTCGAGTGCCGCGAAGGTCGGGTCGTGGACGGGCCGGGCCTCGATGGGGAACCTGCTGAGGTAGGCGAAGGTCTGGCTGATCGTGTGGCCGATTGTCTCCAGGCGCATCGACGCGAGTTCGACGCCGGCCTCGGTCTCGAGCCGGCGCAGGACAGCGTCGTGCAGATTCCGTTCCGTGGCGAAATGGCGGTAGACGGTGCTCTCGTTCACGCCGGTCTGGCGGGCGACCGCGCGGACGGTCAGGCTTCGCCAGTCCCAGTTCGGGAGGTCATGCACCAGCTGGGTCGCCGTGGTGAGGATCCGCTCCCGGGTGGCCGCGGCCTGCCGGGACCGTTGCGAGTTCTCGTAGACGCGGGCGCGCGGCGGGCGGGCCGCGGCGCGGCGGGAGGAGTCGGGGTCCTGCGCGTTGGTCGAGCCCGCCATCTGGTCTCCCGTCCGCGTCGCCGGTGGCTCGTCAGCGTGGCCGTTGGTGGCGGCCGGCGCGAGCGCAGGGACGAATCTAGTCGCGCGCACGCTGGCGCGTGAGTGGGTCGCCGGCGTCGGGGCGTCTCACACGGGGCAATCTCATGCGAGACATCTTGCTTGAGATGGCTTACGCTCGACGCACCTTGTCCGCTATGTACCGGGTGACCGGTGTCTGGAGACGATCGTGACGACAGCGGAGCTTCCCGCGGACGCGATGGACCCGACGCGCGACGACCGGAAGTCGGCGAAGATCGCCGCCGGGCGCGTCCGGCCTGAGCCCGGGGCGAGGGAGGTCGGTGGTTTCGGCTTAGGCCGGGAGGTCCTGCGCAGCGGCCAGATGCTGCAGGCTGGCGTGAGCGGTGACCGGTTCTCCCCGGAGGACAGGTTCTGCCCGGTGTTCTTCCTCGACGGCGAGCGGCACAAGAAGGCGCGGACCGCGATCGCGCGCTACTTCACCCCCAAGGCCATCAACACCCACCACCGGCTGGTCATGGAGCGCACCACCGAGCGGCTGCTCGGCCGGCTGCGCGCGACCGGTACCGCTCGTCTCGACGAGCTCAGCTACGAACTCGCCGTCGCTGTCGCGGCGGAGATCATCGGGCTGACCGGCAGTGACCAGGCCACGATGGCGGGCCGGATCGAGGCCTCGTTGTTCGCCACGCGGGTCGGTTCCAGGAACAAGGCCGTCCGGTTCGGTGTCGGGCTCGTGTCCGCGTTCCACGCGGGGCGGTTCTACCTGCGGGACGTCCGTCCGGCGATCAGGGCGCGCCGGGCCGAGCGGCGCGACGACGTCATCTCGCACCTGATCGACGAGAGCTACCCGGACCGGGCGATCCTGGTGGAGTGCATGACCTACGCGGTAGCCGGCATGGTCACGACGCGTGAGTTCATCGTGATGGCGGCCTGGCACCTGTTCGAGGACGACGCGCTGCGGGCCCGTTTCGTCGCGGCGGACGCGGCCGACCAGACCGCGATCCTGGAGGAGATCCTGCGCCTGGAGCCCGTCGCGGCGATGCTGCACCGCAGGGCCGAGCATGACGTCGCGTTCACCGGCGCCGTCGCGGCCGCGGGCGACGTGCTCGCCATCAACATCCGTGCGGCCAACGTCGACCCGGCGGCGGTCGGTGCCTGCCCGCACGCGCTCGACCCGGACCGGGGGACGAAGCAGAAGCAGGTCGGCTCGTTCCTGAGCTTCGGCGACGGCAGTCACCGCTGTCCCGGCGCGCAGGTCGCGATGGCCGAGTCACGGATCTTTCTGGACGGGTTGTTCGCCGTGCCCGGCATCCGCCTGGAGCGTACGCCGGACCTGACCTGGTTCGACGGCCTGGGGAGTTACGAACTGCGCCACGCCGTCATCGCCTGCACACCAGCGCCCACGGCCGACTGACCTCCGCCCGCGACGGGTTCGAGCGGCCCGCGGCGGTAGTGCGGTCGCGGGCGCTGTCCTGGTTCGCGCGTCCGACGGCATCACTCGACCGACCAACGCCAGCGTCCCCCGTGCTGATGCCATTCGCGTCCTCCCCACGCCCGTGGGGGTGATCCGATGAACGGGCCGGTGATCTCGGCCATCTTCGGCGTGTAGAGCGCGACCGTGAAGTGCTCGTGGTCGCCGAGCACCGCGCGCACGTCGTCGGACCTGGTGACGACCGTGATCGGTCCGACGGACAGGATCGGGCGGAACCGCCGCAGCAGGACGAACATCCAGCCGGATCGGTCCACGAGCACGTCGCTGAGCCCGCGGGGGCGGCCGGGACGGCGCCCATGTCAGCCCGCCGTCCCGGCCGCTACGGCGCCGAGCCCCGTGATGCCGGGCACGAAGAGGTACTGGCCGCCGCGGGTCGTCACGAACGTCGGCTGCGGGCCGAGGAAGAACGGCGGCTCGCCCGGCACGGTCATCTTCCCGCTGCCGTCCGCCGGTCCGCGGAGCAGGAAGTCCTTGTCGCGGCCGAGCCCGAAGACGTTCCCGTCCTCCAGCCACTGCACCTGCACACTCTCGAACTGCCGGGAGATGCTCGCGACGTAGCAGACGAAGATCAGGCCACGCTTGTGGCCGTCCGGCCCGGTCGCCTCGGGCGGGAGGGGCGGCCCGTACGGCACCCCGCGCCGCAGCATCCGGTGCCGGAAGCTCAGCAGCTCACCGAACCCGATCGAGTCCCGCGGGTTGCAGCGGCGGATGTGAGCGCCGAGCGGGCAGCGCCGGCCGTCCGCGTCCACGTCGTGGTAAAGGAAGTCGTTGGCACCCGGCTCGTCCCCGCGGAAGCCGACCGCCGGGCTGTCGGGGGAGCGCACGATCGGCGTGCCGTTGCGCCATCGTCCGACGATCTTGGCGGCGAGCTTCTCCTCGTCGCCGCCGGGAAAGGCCGCCGCGAACGTGCGCAGCGTCTCCCGGAAGAGCGCTACGTCCTGTTCCAGTTTGCGCCACACGCCGTAGGTGCTGTTGCGCCCGAGCGGGCCGGCGGGGGCCCGCGGGAGATCCTGGCCGTTGCCGTCCCGGCCGGACTCGTCCGGATATCCGAGAACGAACTCGCCGAGGGCGAGGCCGCGCCAGCCGTCCTTGTCCCGCACGCCGCCGCCGGGTGCTTTCTCGTCGGTGACACCCTCCACCGCGGGTTGGGCGAAGCCGTCGGCGAAACCGAAATGCTCGCGCACGCCGGGCAGCAGAATCGCGTGTTCCTGGTGCACCAGGGAAAGGCCATTGTACCGGCCGAGATCGGCGCGCAGGTCGGCGAGCCGGCCGGTCAGGTCATCCTCGCTCAGCGCGTTGACGACGAGGATCACATGCGCTCTGGCGGGGGTGTCCCAGTGCTCGGGTGCGGACGTGCCAACGTCGCCGAGCTGGGCCGCGCGCGCCGCCATCCCGGCGCGGAACTCGTCCGAGAACGTCGCGAGCAGCTCGGGGGAAAGGCCGAGGGCGCGCAGCCCGTCGTAGGTGAGGGCGACATTCAGCGTGGTCGCGGGCTTGCCCTCGGTCCACGACCGGGCGCTGGTGACGTCGTCCACGAGATGGCCGAGCCACCGCCGCCCGGTGCGCATCTCGGCCACGTTCACGAAGAGGTAGGTCGTGCGCGAATAGTCGTTTCCGTACGCGCGCAGGATCCCGCCCTGGATGTCGGCGAGATCGGGCACCGGCCGCGTCCGCCGGGTCCGGGGGGTGGCGACCGTCACGGCCGGAACTCCTTCAGGAAGGCCGCGCGGATCGCCGCCGGGCCGGCGAGCTGGGTGTCGACGAGCAGGCGGACGAACCGGTCGTGCACGGGCAGCGCCGCCTTCACCTCCTGCACGGTCGCGCGCGGGTAGGCGGCGAAGAACAGTCCGGTGCCGATCGCGTTGTGCCGCAGGTAGCGCGCGAGCCCCACACCGGTGGCCGGCTGCGGGCAGCCGACGCACCGCCCCCAGATCTCGGGCGCCTCGGCGGTCAGCGTGTCCGCGACGGCGGCGAGGTAGGCGTCCGCGGACCCGTCGACGTTGCTGGTGAACAACAGGTGAGAAGAGCCGAGCGGGTCGGGAGCGGGCTGCTTCGGATCTGTCACGAGGTCGGGAACAATCACCCAGCGGGCGAAGTGCGTACCCGGCACCCGCGCCAGCGGGCTACCGCCGGGCGCGTTACCCAGCCCCGTCAGGTAGCTCTCGAGCGCGTCCCGCTCGCCCGGCACGATCGGCGTGAGGACGGTGACCGGGCTCGCCTGCGCCCGCCGCGCCCTCACAGCAGGTCCTGGGCGTCGGTGAGGAACGCCGACCACGCGGCCTCGAACTCCGCCGACGACAGCCGGGTGGCACGCTCGGCGAAGTCGGCGACCCTGGGTGCCAACGCCAGGGCCTTCCGCACCATCGTCGCCGTCGCCTCCGGATAGGCCGAGTAGTAGTGGGCGGCTTCGAACTCGTTGCGATGGATGTAATCCTTGAACGGACCGGTCGGGAGTGCTCCGGGGAATCCGTACGAACTGGCCCAGAAGAGGCTCATGCCGCGCGTCAGCACGTAGGAGAAGGCATCGATGTACTCCTCCCACCCGTCGTTGAAGTTGCTCTCGAAGAACAGGTGCGGGTAGCGGAGCCGGGTCCGCGGTGCGGCGTCGCCGTTCGCGGGAAGATCGCGGACCAGCGTCCACCTGGCGAAATGGATGAACGACAGCTTCCGCAGGTCGCGGGTCAGCGGCGGAATCAGTCGAAAGGTGGTGAAAAGAACAGGAAGCCAAAGCTTTCCCCACCATTTCACCGTGCTGAAGACGGTGATGGCGATGGCCTGCCCGTTGATGTTGCCGGCGTCGGTGCCGGTGGCGGTCCCGACGGTTCCTGGCTCGGAGACGATCACCTCGGGTACCCTCTTCTGCCGGTGGAATCTCAAGAAGAGAAGGTACGTGGTACGGCCCTGAAGCGCTACTTTGACATCGGGTGACCGGTAATTATATTGCCGGTCAGACGGGAACGAACGAACCGTATACGGGTCGAACGGCTTGCACTCCGCGGATCGGCGTTTTCGTCATCGCGCGTCGAGCGTCATCGGATTCCGCTGAGTGGCGTCGCCGTACTTCCACGGCTACGCCGCCGCGGTCTGTTGTGATCAGCGTCGGACACATCTGGTCACAACATCCGCCGCGGCCACTGCGCGCTCGCCACCGGCACCGACCTCCAACTCCGGCTGGCCGCCGCATGTGCTGGACCAACAGCGCCGACAGGGTCTGTCCAGTTAACCCAGATCTTTCGCGCCTGGACCGGGTGTGATCGTGGGCTGGTCTCCCACTCTTGTTGATGTTGAGTTATGCCGTTTGGTCTGGGTGTGGCCGTGGCGGGGTGCCCCGGCTGTCGCGCGGGGTGGGGTGCCCGGTCCACGTCCGGGGGTGTT
>NZ_JALKFW010000005.1:0-16714 GCF_023243055.1 Frankia sp. AgPm24
TACACGTAGCGGACACAACCGAACGTTTTCGCGAGCTGTTCGGCCTGTTCCGGGGTCGGGTAGAAACGGTAGCGGTATGCCCGCTTCACCACCCGACTTCCCACACCTGGCAGAATACACGATTCCCCGGTCATTCTGGCAGTCGAGTTGACGCGCTGACCCCGCCCTGAAGGACGGGGCCTGCGCGCTACGTTTCCCGGTCACCTACGTCGACGGTCCCGCCATCAGCCATCCCGCGAAGCGGCTGGCCGCGCTGCGGCACCGGCCGGGCGCCGCCGTCACCATCGACACCGAGGGCTTCCCACCCGAGTCGCTCAGCCTGCGCGGCCAGGTCGAGATCACCGAGGTGGACGGCCTCGCACCCGAGTACGTCGCGGCGGCGCACCGCTACCTCGGGCCGCAGGCGGCCGCCGGCATGCTCAGCCAGGTCGACGCCCCCGGCACGGTCCAGGCCCGCATCGCGCTGCGGCCGACCTGGGTCGGCCTACTCGACTTCGCCGGACGCAGGCCCAGCGCCCAGGGCGGCATCGACCAGCCAGAAACACCCGAATAAGACCGGGGAAACCACCAGAAGGCTAGACCGTGCGGACCTGGATGTCCGTGTCACCGGTGAGATACCAGGAGCGGCCGACGAGCGAGACCTCTCCGGTGGCCACCACCGGGGCTCGCTCCTCGTGGGCACGGATCGCCAGCCGGTAGGAGTCGCCCGAAAGGTTCACTCTGACCCGACGTCGGGATCTTCCCAGGTATCCGTCAATCACCGCCGTGCCGCCGTCGTCATTGCCCGCCCGCTCCAGACGGACCACCTGGCCGACGACTCGACCCTGAGCTTCGGTCGGCCTTCTTCTGAGAAGGCCGACAATTTTCTCCACCTGGTCGACCTGGGGCCGCGGAACTTCGATACGACTCGGCATATCCGAACCGGCGGGTATGGATCCCGAAAGGACAAACCGGAGTTCCAGCGCACGGACCCCTTCCTGTCCGCCCATCGCGCCGACCGCCTCCACCATCTCCGCGCTGGCACCTCGCTCCACTGCGTCGTCGAGCGTGATGCTGCCCTGCGGATCCAGAAGTTCCCGCGTTGCTTCCAGACCGCTGGCGAGGGTCTCGACGACTCGGCGCGAGAAAACAACCGGACCAGAAGCAGGATCAGTGCTGGAATTTTCCACAGCGCCTTCATGACGAACAAACACAGGTAGCACGAAACTACCTCGAATCGTGTGGCCGAGCCGGAGATCGTTGGCCACGAAATCCGTCGCGGCTCCGGGTCTTCTACCCGGATGCGCCGGCCTTGGCCTGATCGCGCTGCACGCGGCGACCAGCATCATGCGCGAGATCCCGTCCACCAGGACCTTTGCCTCACTCAGCGGAATCGAATCACCTGGGGTGAGCTGGTCCGCCCGCAGGAGGACGATGTCGCTTCGCGCGCTCAGAATTTGAAGCGGCAGCGCGGTGTGTTCGATGCCGTGCACCAGGGATATCGTCCGAAGCGCATCCCTGACCCGCAGCCCGAAATCCCGATATTCTGAATCATAAGGGACCATCACGCTTGAATCCAGCGCGGCGTTTTCCCAGATGGCGCTCACACCGGGACTGTGCGCGACCCGCTGCCACCCGTTGACCAGCAAGAAGGATTCAATTTCGCCTGGATCCACGTCAAGCGAAGGAAGGTCTTCGATGGTCGTCGAGTCGACGCTCACGGCTTCCCTCCGCTCCCTATCCGATAAAGAATTCCCAGAAGCTGCTCTACATTGTAGACATTTTTCCGGGGCAGTACCACCGTTTTGGTGGATCCCGAGGTCGGACCGCTGCCTTCGATGCAGGTCCAGAAGGCCGAGCCATTGAGGATCATGCGATCCTTCTCGGTTGCCAGCCAGTCGACGGGATCTCCAGGAACAACAAGGACAACAAGTATTTTTCGGTTATAGGTCCTCGGGTCCTGTAGCTTGTTGTAGTGGGCACCTGACAGTTCCCAGTGCACACCATCTTCCCGGAGAACGTCCTGCGATGTGCACTTCATCTGCACATCCACCACCGACGAGCTGTAGCGACGGTGGTGGGCGACCTGTCGCACGGTGTAGTCGATCGTCTCGACGTCGGATCTCAGATCGGAGATCGTGCACCGCGCCGCAGCCGCGATCGCGTGGGTGAAGGCGAGGCTGAACGCCTGCTTGCACTCCGAAGCATGGAGCGACCCGTAGGGGATGCCCGACGGTGTCCACATAGCTGGCCACTGATTCGGAGCGGCACGCTCCCCCGCCACGCAACCCCCTCGGCCACCCAACGCCGGCAGATCACCACCATACGTGGCAAGAGGTGATCGGACGCCACGAGCCCTGCCGTACCACCGGCCCCGCGATCGTCCTGGGTGCCGCCGGTGTGGTGCTGATCGCCGCCGCCTGGGTGGACCCGCGTGACGTCCGCCGAAGCTTGGCGCGCCCTCGAACGCGGACACAGCGCCGCGGCCGGAACCGTCACGCGAGACGAGCCGCAGGTCAGGCCGCACGAGTGGCCGCAGGTGCTTGACGAAGAGCACGAAAGAGGCGCGCGCACAGCGTTCCTCGGTGTATGTTCCGTTCGCCGAGGATGTTGCCTTGTTCATTCCGAGCGCGCCATGTACGACGGTTGGCGCGGGGATGATCGGGTCCTCGGTACGACTCCCAGGAGCCGCCCGGTCCGGCGCGCTTCCCTGGTTCCCTGATGCTCCTTTGCGTCACAGTGCTGACCGCCTGGGCGCGCCATCCTGACCTGGCCAACGGGCAGTGCTGAAGCCCGACATCAGCGTGCCCCGGAACCAGCCCTAAAATCGGCTTGCCGCACGGTGGGTTCTTTCGTGCTGCCGTGACGCGGGTCCGATACCGGACAGGGTGGCGCACTCGGTCACGAGAAGGAAGAAGGCGATGGCGAAAAAATCCCTGCGTTCTCCCGTGCTCACGGTAGCCATTCTGGGCGCGGCCCTCGCGGTGGCCCTACCGGGTACCGCCTACGCGTCGACGACCCTCACGGTCCGTTCGCCCGGCGCCACCTCCGGGCCGTCCACCGCCAACTCGGAAAGCGCGAGCAACGCCAACTGTCGGACCGGCGGTGACACCAACGACGTGGTCTCCGGGGTTGGCATTCTCCAGACTGTCGGTACCGGCAGTGCCCAGAGCAACCTGCACGTCAAGGGAATCGTCCCCTTCGACGGCACCGCCGAGTACGTCGCCGCCAACAGCTATTCGCCCGGCGTCGTCGCCACCAACACGACGCAGGCTCGTGGCATCGGTGCCACCGGTGGGTCGGGAGGTGGTTTCGACGCGGCGTTCGGCTCGACGCCCTACGCCATGTGCCTCGACCCGGGTGGGACGATCACGGGCACGCAGATCGTGATGAACAGCGTGGCCGCTCCCACCTCCATGAACGGCACGGCACTCGCACTCGCGACGTGTCCCGAGGGCACCCGTCTCCTGGGTGGCGGGGCACGCACGACGCCGGGTAACGCGGGCAGTCTCAAGCCGATCGCCAGCTACCCCACCTACGCCGATGGCACCGGTGCGGGCACCCACGACAACGGCCTGATCGCCGCCGATGACGGTGACACCAATCCGGACTCGTGGGCCGCGGGGGCGCTGAACGGCGGGATGACAGGCGCCTCCAACACCACGTACGCCTACGCGATCTGCAGCGGGAGCGGCATCAACGTCAGCGGCGTCACCGTCACGGTGCGCTACGGAGAATCGAGTGGCCCCACCACCGTCAGCGCTCCACAGAAGACCACCACCGGTTGCGGGGAAGGCGACGGGACGCTGATCAGTGGGGGTGCCGCCATCACCGGCGGCGACATCACCACCTCGGACTTCAACGCACCAGGCTCACCGGGCGATCACCTGAACGGCAGCTACCCGAGTGACGGGAGCGGCAGTGCGCTGACCACTTCGCCGGCGAACTGGACCTCGACCACACACACCGGCGGGATGGGCTCCACCTCGGACACCCGATCGCACGTCTGGGCCCTGTGCCTGGCCGGCAACTGAGCGCCTGACCGGCACCTGAGCCGAGAGCCTCGGGAGGCTATCACCCTGCGACCAACCCCGGACACCCATCCGCAGATACGGTAATCTGCGCCAAAAACCATGGCAGATGCGGAACTCGCAAGGTAGCTTTGCTTCCGCCCAAACAGGCGGTCGGCCATGACGGTCCGTGCACTTACCGTTGTGATCTCACGGTCCCCTGGGTGGGCTTCACCCCGGGCACGGCACAACGCCGTGCCCGGGTCCAGCCGGATGACTGCGGGGGAATGGCGAGATGCACAACGGGGATCTGGCCGACGACACGGCCGGATCGAGGTCGAGGTCGAAGTCGAAGTCGAGCATGAGTACGAAGACGAGAACGAGCCGGGCAGGGACGGGAAGCGACCCGTCGACGTCGAGGACGCCACGGTGGCTGCCGGCGGGGGTACGGCGGGCGACGTGGGGCGGCCTGGTCGTCACGATGGCGGCCGCGTCGCTGACCCTCGGGGCGGCGGCGCCGAGCCTCGCCGCCGGGCCGCCGGCGGCGGGTGCCGGCGAGGCGCGGGAGCCGGTCATCCACGTGACCAGCACCGACACACCCGTGACGAACGCGCCGTCGGCCTTCGCCACCGCGGTGAGCACCTGCCCGGCGGGAAGTGTGCTGGTCAGCGGGGGTATGTGGGGCAGCAAGGTGGACGCCACCGACCCCGCTCCGCCGATCAACGGGCTGCGCGCCAAGGGCACCTTCCCCAGCGACGCGAGTGGCACCGTGAGCCTGGACGGCACGCGGGATCCCGTCTTCTGGGCGGCGGTCGGTAACTTCGGCGGGCAGTCCGAGGAAGGCGACAAGATCACCAGCTTCGCGGTGTGCGCCGAGGGCACCGCACTCGATCACCGAGTGGTCTCGGTCGCGTCCGTCGCGGCTCCGACCCAGGTCGGCACCGCGCTGGTCACGGCGGCCTGCCCGACCGGCACCATCGCCGTCGGCGGTGGTGGGCACACGGTGCCACCGCCGTCCGCCAGCCTGAAGGCGGTGGGTAGCTTCCCCAGCGACGCCCAGGGCAACCCGCTGCCGGACGGCGCGGCCAACCCCCGGTACTGGACGGCCCGCGGGGTGATCAACGGGCACGCCGATCCCGCGGTGCGGACCTACGCGTTCGCCGTCTGCGCCGACCCGGGTGACATGAACATCGCCGTGGTCCGCAAGGACGGCCTGGGGCCGCAGGAGGGCAGCAGCTACGTCATCCCGACCGCGACCTGCCCGACCGGTCGGCATCTGCTCGGCGGTGGCCAGGACCTGCTCGGCGGGGCGCTGGGCTACTCCACCGGAGCCCATCTTCGGGGCAGCTACCCCAGTGACGCGGCGGGCGAGCCGGCGCTCAACGGAACCACCGATCCCACCTCGTGGAGCGCGGTGATCGCCTCAGGCGGTGGCGGCGGTACCACGGACCAGCCCGTCCTCATCTACGCGCTGTGCGCCGACTTCACGCACAACACGACGACCTCGCTGGCGGCCGACACCACCGCACCGCTGTTCGGACGGCCCGTCCAGCTCACCGCGACAGTGACACCGGGCGCCACCGGCGTCGGCACCCCGACCGGATCGGTGATCTTCGCCGACGGCGGGACACCGCTTGCCACCGTGGCCCTGACCGGCGGCACCGCGAGCTTCGGCACCGCGAAACTCCAGCCCGGTGCCCACCAGTTCACCGCCTCCTACAGCGGCGGACCGACCATGCGGGCCAGCGCCACCACGGCGCCGACCACCGTCACCGTCGGCTTCAGCCAGCCCTGCCTGTCCACCACCCGCAGCGGCCCACTGACCGTGGCGGCGAACCAGGCGCTGTGCCTGGCCGCCGGCGGCCGCCAGTCCGGACCGATCAGCATCCAGCCCGGCGGCGCCCTCGCCGTCACCGGCGGGCAGATCAGCGGACCGCTGTCCGCCAGCCGCCCCAGCGCCCTCACCCTGTGCCAGGCGACCGTCAACGGACCGGTCTCGGTGACCGGCGCGACCGGCTACGTCATGCTCGGCTCGGACCACCAGCCCTGCGCGGGCAACAGCCTCTCCGGCCCGCTCAGCGTCAACCAGAACACCGCCGGCCTGGAAGTCTCCGGGAACACCATCAACGGCCCGGCCCAGATCACCGGCAACGGCGGCAGCGGGCTCACCGCCGCCGAAGCCACCCCCGCCTTCACCGCCAACCGGGTCGGCGGACCACTGAGCTGCAGCGGCAACACGCCATCGCTGCGCCAGAGCGGCAACACCGCGAACGGCCCACGCTCCGGCCAGTGCGCATAGCCCGCCCGGTGCCGGCAGCCAGTTCGGTGCCGGCGGCCAGTTCGGTGCCGGCAGCCAGTTCGGTGCCGGCAGCCAGTTCGGTGCGTGTGGTCAGCGCCGCGAACGCCGGCTGACCACGTCCCGCCATCTTCCGCGGCTTCCCCTACCGGAAGTCGTGGGAGGTGGCGGGGTCCGCGGCGTTGGCCGCGTGGTCGAGCGCGTCGTTGAGCGCGGTCAGTTCGGAGGTGAAGGCGTGGAAGCGGGACGGGCCGAACTCGGCGAGCGCCTTCTTGAAGACGTCCGACTGTAAGGCGGCCTCCTGCTGGTAGATGCGCGCGCCTTCGCTGGTCGCCTGGAACACCCGGCGCCGCGAGCCGGGCGGCATGTGCGATTCGACCAGGCCGCGACCGATCGCGTTCTTCACCTGACGGCTCACCGTCGACTGCTCCAGATGCAGCGTGCATTCGAGGTTCGCCATCGTGCACGGACCCGACTCGGCCAGGGCCCACAGGATGCGGAACATCGACCGGTCCAGGGTCGAGCCCTCCGGCGTCATGATCCGTCGGCGGCTCAGCCGCAGCACCTCACGGGCGATGGCCCGCAACAAATCGTCCTCGTCCGGCTCGCTACCCACCGGTTTCCCGTCCAGCTGCTCCATCACCGATCTCACCTCGTCCAAACCAGGTCCCGGGGGGCCACGACGGGCCCATCTCCACCGCCAGCCCGCGGGACCGAAATCCTGCCACGGACGGCCACCACGAGGGTGGGTCGTCCGTCGGACACGCCCCGGAGCTGGCGGCCGATGAACCGCTCCGAGGCGTGCCCGATCTGTTTCGTCGCCCGGACCGGCCGGGCGGGGTCTCACACCTTGGTGGTGACGGTGGGTGTGTCGTCGGGCGTCCGGGCCGCCGGGGCGAACGGGGCGTCCTGCGGGTCGACCAGGGAGACGGCCGCCGGACCGCCGATGCCGTTCTGCGGGGAGCCGCCGGAGACGATGTCGGTGGAGCGGGCCGGGCGACGGGCACTGATGAAGGTGGCCAGGCCCGCACCCAGCAGGGCGGCGACGGCACCGACGATGAAGCAGAGCCGGAACGCGTCCTGGTCGGGCACCTGGGTGTTGCCCAGAGTGATCGTGTTGCTGGCGAGCAGGGTGCCCATCAGGGCGGCGGCGAGGGTCGCGCCGACCGAGCGGCTCAGCGCGTTCAGGCCCACCGCGGCACCGGCCTCCGCCGGCGGCGTCGCGTCCATGATGAGGGTGGGCATCGCGGCGTAGCCGATGCCGACACCGGCGGACGCCACGCAGGAGACCAGCAGCAGCTGCCAGGACGCGTCCATCCACAGGGCGGCGATGACGTAGCCGAACGCCAGCACGGTCGCGCCGGTCATCAGGGTGATCCGGGCGCCGAGGGTGGCGATCAGCTTGCTGGACACCGGGGCGAACAGCAGCATCATCAGCCCACCGGGCGCCATCCACAGACCGGCGGCGAGCACCGACTGGCCGAGCCCGAAACCGGTGGCCTTCGGCAGCTGCAGCAGCTGCGGGACGACGATGGACTGCGCCATCATGCCGAACCCGACGGCGACGGCCGCGATGTTGGTCATCAGCACCGGCCGCTTCGCGGTCGCCCGCAGGTCGACCAGCGGCTCGGCCTGGCGCAGCTCGTAGGCGCCCCAGGCGACCAGGATGACCACCCCGCCGATGATCGCGCCCAGGGTGTTCACGGATGCCCAGCCCCAGTCGTTGCCCTTGGAGATACCGACCAGGAAGGCGACCAGACCCGCGGCGAGCCCCAGCGCGCCGCCGATGTCCATGCTCCCGCCGTGCGAGTCCCGCACGTGCGGCACCGCGAACACGCTGGCCAGCAGCACCAGCCCCGCGATCCCGGCCGACACCCAGAACAGGGCGTGCCAGTTGAGGCTGTTGACGATCCAGGCGGCCAGCGGCAGACCGATGGCACCACCGACACCGAGCGTGGCGCTCATCGCGGCCAGCGACGTCGCCGCCATCTTCGGCGGCGTGATCTCCCTGATCAGCGAGATACCGACCGGGATGAAGCCCATCCCCAGCCCCTGCAACGCCCGACCGGTCAGCATCGGCAGAATCGAGCTGGACATGGCGCACACCAGCGAGCCGACGACGAGCGTCGCGGCGCTGGCCACCAGCACCCGCTGCTTGCCGAACAGGTCCGCCAGGCGCCCCGCGACCACCATGGCGACCGCGGCGGCCAGCAGCGTCACCGTCACCACCCAGGCGGCGCTGGACGCCGAGGTGCCGAGCAGGTCAGGCAGGTCGGACTGGATGGGGATGACGAGCGTCTGGGAGAGCGCGGCGGTCATCCCGCCGAGGCACAGAGCCGCCACCGACACCGCCGGTGGAACCTTGGAGATCCGTACGCCTGGAGACATGTTCTTCCCTTCGTCGGCCTACATGCATGCTACATACATGCATCTCCCCCACCAAGGTTCTGTTGTCCAGGTCTCCCCCGTCGCCTACGTCACTCCTGGTGTCCGATGTCACTCCTGACGTCACCGCCGCTGCGCCCATCCTCAGCTGGAGGTTCGCCCTGAGTAACGGTGAGCTGATCGACCTGTCGGTGCCGATCGTCGACGGCATGCCGGTCTACCCTGGCGATCCGCCGGTCACGGTGGTACCCGCGCTGCGGGTGGCCACGGACGGCGCCAACGTGCAGCGACTGCACCTGGGCTCACAGACCGGCACCCACGTGGACGCCCCCTGGCACATCGACGACGCCCTGCCCCGCCTGGACCAGATCCCGCTGGAGCGCTTCACCGGCCCCGCCCTACCCGTCGACGCCCGCGGCCTCGCCCCTCGGACGCCCCTGCCGCCGTCGATCCTGCCCGCCGACCTGCGCCCCGGGGACATCGTCCTGATCGTCACCGGCTGGTCGACCCGCTTCGGGCACCCCAGCTACCTCGACCATCCCTACCTGGCCGCCGCCACCGCCCAGGCCCTCGTCGACGCCGGCATCCGCACCATCGGTATCGACGCCGCCAGCATCGACCCATCCCCCTCCTCGGACGGGCTGGCCGCTTCCTCGGACGGGCTGGCGGCATCCTCGGACGGGCTGGCCGCGCACCGGGTCCTGTGCGGGGCCGGCGCGGTGATCGTCGAGAACCTCACCGGGCTGGACCGGCTGGTGACGGCTGCCCGGCTGGGCCGCCCGATCGAGATGTTCCTGTTCCCGCTGCCACTGGCCGGGACGGACGGCGCCCCCGTGCGCGCCGTCGCCCGGCTCGGCGCACCTCGACGCGACCCCACCCGGGCGCGCGAAACCCCCTGACACCGAGGGCCGGCCTGTCACCCCCCGGGTGAACCCGGGAGGTGCGACGCGCGTGTCAGCCGCCTACCGCGTGTCAGCTACCTACCGCGTGGCGGTGCAGCAGCGGCTCGTAGTCGGACGGCAGGTCGTCCGGGTCGGCGCTCTGGCCGTGGGCGCCGGTCGCGGGGGGCGCGTCGGCGGTCGCGGGGAAGAGCCCGCCGTGGGTGCCCTGCGGGTTGAGCTGGCCCCGACCGGGACGGGAGGTCGTGGGTCGCGAACCCGCCCGACCGATCGGCCGCGATGCCGCGCGGACGGCGACCGCGTCGGCCTCGTCCAGGTCCACCGCGACCTCGACACCCACCTCGAGCTCGACCTCGACCGGCTGCCCGGACCAGCCCTGGCCGTACCCGACCGGCTCCTCCGCGCCCTGGCCGCGCGCGGCCCGCACCTGGGCGTCCCGCGCGTAGGCCGACTCCGGGTAGTCCGACTCCTCGTACGGCGACTCGTCGTGAGCGGACTGTGCGCTCGGTGACCGCGCGTATTCGACCTGACCGAAGCCGGCCGGAACGGACTCGTCGGCCCAGTCGGTGTCGCCGTCGGCGTACTGGTCGTACTCGTGATCGTGGCTGTAGTTGTGGCCGTGGCCGGACGAGGCGTCCCCGACGCCGCGGACCCCGCCCATCAGCGCGCCGAGGTCGATGGTCTCGGCCTGGGCGTGGGCGAGTTCCTCCTCGGTGAGCTCGTCGGCCTCGTCCGCCTCGTCGCCGGTGCGCTCGTGGTAGGCGAAGCTGGCGCCGACCGGGCGTCGACGGACACGGGCGATCCGTTCGGCCTCGATGCGCCGCTCGATCGCCTCCCGGGTGATCTCGAGTCGACGCTCCAGGCGCGTCGTGCGGCGCAGATGCACGACGTAGGCCGCGAGGCCGACGTCGACCAGCAGCTGCAGACCAATCCACAGGCCGCCGAGGACCGCGGCGAGCAGCGCCGTCACCGGCACCAGCACGGCCAGCACCGCCAGCCGCTGACGACGCGTACGCATGAGAGCGGCCCGCTCCGCGCTGATCCGCCGGTCAGCGGCGAGCTGCGTCTGGGCTGCGACCCTGGACTGGGTGGTCGAACGGGGCTGGGTCGCCGCACGGGACTGGGTCGCCGAACGGGGCTGGGTGGTCGAACGGGGCTGGGTGGTCGAACGGGGCTGGGTCGTGGAGCGGGCGGCCAGGGGACGGGCGGCGCGCGGGCCGGTCGAGTCGGCGTGAGGCATGGCCGCTCCTTTCACCACGTCGAGGCGCTGCGGGTTCGGGCTCTGGTGGACGTCTCGGCCGCCGTGGGCCAGCTCGTCGTCCGCGACTGCGAGATCGTCTCCGGCGGAGAGGCCATCGCTGGCCGACCCGTCACCGGCCAGGTCGTCGCTGACCAGGTCGTCGCTGGCCAGGTCGATCAGGTCGTCGTCGGTCAGGTCGTGCGGCGAGGACGGGCGACGGGAGAGCACCCGCATCGCCCCGGTGAACCGCTCCGAGGAACGCTGTTCGGAGAGCGTGTCGTGCCGGCGCAGCCACATGGGTATCAGCACGAAGCCCCAGACCGCGACGATCGCGACCCAGATCAACGCGCTCACCGGACCATCACCGCCAGGCCGGCCGTGCGGACCGTGCCGGATGCGACGGACGCAGCGGGAGCGGCGGTGCTGACCATGTGGAGCCTCATCTCGACACCAGCGGATTGCGTTTTCGTGGTTGAACGCTAGTGAGCGAAATCCACGTGGTCACCGACCCGAACCCCGCGTGTCGCATACGCAATGCAGTGTGTGCGCATCGTGGCACCATCGTGTATCACACCAGATGCCCCAGGGAAGATCAGAACGAAACATGTGGAAGCACTCCCGTAAAGCACGAGGCCGCCGACGGGCACTGGGAATCCACTCGGGAGTGCGTGCGAGGACACCAGCCGGTGACCGCGCGCGACCCTGGTCCGGTTGCCGACACCCACGCGATGCCGGAAGTGGAACTCGTCACCCACGCCGGCTTACCCGGATGTGGGTCCCCGTCCACCGTCCAGCTACCCCAGGATGGGGTAGAAGGTCCCCTTGACCAGAACGACGCGGATCCCCACAGACGGGGGATCATCGCGCGATCGCGGCAGCGACCGGAGATCAGCGATCAGCGATCAGCGGTCGGGCGGACGCGGCTACTGCTGGCGCAGGTGGCTCTCCCGCCAACGGCAGACCAGACCCTCGGGCACGTCCTCGGTGGTCAACGCGAATCCGAGATGGTCGCGGTAGTGACCGTCGATGGCGAGATAGCGCCGGTGCAGGCCCTCCTCGCGGAAGCCGAGCTTCGCGAGAACCCGTCGGCTCGCGGCGTTCTCCGGACGCACGTTCGCCTCGACGCGATGCAGCCCGACGGGTCCGAAACAGTGATCGACGATCAGCGCGATGGCGGTCGGGGTGATACCGCGCCCGGCGTGCTGGCTGTCCACCCAGTAGCCGATCTGCGCACTGTTGAAAGCGCCCCGCAGGACCGGTGCGACGGTCACCTGGCCCACCAGACGGCCCGAGACCACCACCGCGAACGGCAACGCCACGCCGACCCGGGCCTGCTGGCGCAGACGGTGCCACATCTGCCGGTAGACGGCGACGGTCTGCCGCTGGTCCCAGGTCTCACGGACCATCATCAGGCCCGGCGGAGCCGCCTCCCACGGTGCCAGCCAGTCGGCGTTGCGCAGCCGGACCTCCACCCAGCTCGACGCGTCCCGCAGCCGCAACGGCCGCACGACGACCGGTCCCTCGGTCAGGACCGCCGGCCACCCCGGTGCCCGCACCACCGCTCGCCTCTCAACCGGCCGGTTCGGCGCCGTACCGGCGCGGATGGTCGTCCTGACCGCCGAGTTGCGCGACGGCGTGGACGACGACGTCGGCGAGCACGGCCAGGCCGTCGCGGACGCCACCGGTGGAACCGGGGAGATTCACCACCAGGGTGTCGCCCGCCGTACCGACCAGGCCGCGCGACAGCACCGCCGCGGGCACCGTGTCGCGGCCGGCGGCACGCAGCGCCTCGGCGAGGCCGGGAACCGGGCGATCCAGCACGGTCGCGGTCGCCTCGGGGGTGACGTCCCGGGCACCAAGGCCGGTGCCACCGGTGGTGACGACCAGTTCGACGCCGTCGGCGATCGCCGCACGCAGCGCGGCCTCGATGTCGACCCGTTCGTCGGGCACCACCGTGGGCGGGTCGACCTGGAAGCCGAACGCGACCAGCCCGTCGGCCAGCAGCGGCCCCGACCGGTCCTGGTAGACGCCGCGATGGGCCCGGTCGGACACGGTCACGACCCGCGCCCGGGCGCCCGCCGGCAGCCGACTCGTCGACGCCGCCCCGGCCCGGTGCCCAGCGGCGCCGAGGGGGGGGCTCGGGGCACCGTCGGGGTGTGGGTGCGGGGCGGCGCCGCGGTGGCGGGGCGCGGCGGCCTGCCAGTCACCGGTGCGACCGCCCGACTTCGACAGCACCCGCACCTCGGAGAGCTGCGCGCCGGGGTCGACCGCCTTGACCATGTCGTGCAGGGTCAGCGCGGCGACGGTGACGGCGGTCAGCGCCTCCATCTCCACCCCGGTCCGGTCGGCGGTGCGCACGGTCGCGACGATCTCCACGGCGTCGTCGTGCACGGTGAGCTCCACTGTCACCCCGGACAGCGCGATCGGATGGCACAGCGGGACGAGGTCCGGGGTGCGCTTGGCCGCCATGATCCCGGCGATCCGGGCGGTGCCCAGCGCGTCCCCCTTGGCGACCCCGGGGCCGCGCAGCAGGGTGATCACCTCGGCGGAGACGAGCAGCAGGCCGGTCGCCGCGGCCGTACGGACGGTGACGTCCTTCGCCGCGACGTCGACCATCCGGGCGCTGCCGCGCTCGTCGACATGTGTGAGACCGGAACCCGTCATCGGTCGTCCGTCACGTCCGCATCCGTCCAGCCCATGCCGGAGAGGATGGACCCCGAATCCGCGCCAAGCAACAACGCGGTGAGCCGGGACCCGACCGGGACCTCGGTGACCTCCTCGGGCACGACCAGCAGAGCCTGCGCGGCGGCGAGCGAGGTGAGCTGATGCGAGCCCTGGGCCGCGACCGGATGGGCCACCGGGCGGGGGCCGTACCGCCCGTCCGGGCCAGGCCCGTCCAGGCGTACCCGGATGTAGGAGCGCCGCCCGGGGGACGAACGCAGCGCCGTGCCCACGGTGACTTCGAGGGTCGGCAGGCCGGTCGCGGGCAGACCGCGCAGCCGGGCCAGTGCCGGGCGGACGAACAGGTCGAACGACACCAGGGCGCTCACCGGGTTGCCGGGCAGGGTGAACACCGGAACGCCCTCGATCAGCCCGAACCCCTGGGGCCGGCCGGGCTGCATCGCGACATGGTCGAACCGCATGCTGCCGGCGCCGGTCAGCACCTCCTTGACCACGTCGTACGCGCCGACGCTGACCCCACCGGTGGTCACCACCGCGTCGACCTCGGCGAGCACCTCGTAGAAGGACCTGATGAAGGCGCCCGCGTCGTCCGACACGCCGACGAGCCGGCGCACGAGCCCGCCGCACTCGCGGACCGCGGCGGCGATCGCGTGGCTGTTGGAGTCGACGATCTGCCCGGGCCGCGGCGGCGAGCCGACCTCGACGAGTTCACTGCCGGTGGACAGCACCGCCACCCGCGGCCGCGGACACACCGGTGGACGGGCCACGTTCACGGCCGCGAGCAGGCCGATCTGCGCCGAGCCGAGGACCGTGCCGGCGGACAGGACGAGCGACCCCGGTTTGACGTCCTCCCCCACCCGGCGGATGTGCAGGCCACGGCGGGGCGCCTGGTGGACGGCGACCGCCTCCCGGCCGGCATCGGTCCATTCCAGCTGGACGACCGCGTCCGCCCCGGCCGGCAGCGGCGCGCCCGTCATGATCCGGGCGGCGGCGCCGGGACGCAGCGGCACCGGGATACCCGGGCCGGCCGGTATGTCGGCCTCGACGGGCAGGACGACGGGGGTCTGCGCGCTGGTGTCAGCGACGTCGGCGGCGCGCACGGCGTAGCCGTCCATCGCGGAGTTGTCGAAGCTGGGGACGGCGACCGTGGCCCGCACGTCCGCGGCGAGCACGCAACCGTGCGCGTGGGCCAGATCGACGCGTCGCGCCCTGGTCGGCGCAACCGCCGCCAGGATGCGCGCTGTGTGTTCGTCCACCGTTGTCATGGCGTCCGCCCCCGTCCGTGCGACCGGAATCCCCGGTGGGACCGGCCACGGCCGGCGCCCACGGAGCGCGCGCCGGCCGATTCCGGGGGCGTTCCCGACCCGCGAGCGGGCCGTCAAGGTTCAACTGAATGCAATCAGCCTTGTCGGGAAGATGACAAGTGGATGCATGACCGCAATCAGGACAGTCCGCTCTTGGGACCGCCCGCGGCGACATACTCCTCGATCCAGGGGTACAGCTCGGGCCCGAGATCGGCCCGCTCACACGCCAGCCGGATGACCGCCTTGAGGTAGTCGACCCGGTCACCGGTGTCGTAGCGCCGGCCGGTGAACACCACCCCGTGCACGGGTGCCGCGCCCGGGTCCTCCTGCTCCCGACGGGCCAGGGTGCGCAGCGCGTCGGTGATCTGGATCTCGCCACCGCGACCCGGTGGGGTCTCCCGCAACACGTCGAAGATCTCCGGCGCGAGGACGTAACGGCCGATGATCGCCAGGTTGCTCGGCGCCTCCTCGATCGGAGGCTTCTCGACCAGATCCTCGATCCGCACGATGCCGTAACGATCATCCGGACCGCTGGGGATCGGGCGCACCGTCGCGACCCCGTACATCGACACCTGCTCGCGTGGGACCTCCATCAGCGCGATGACACTGCCACCGAAACGCTCCTGCACGGCGAGCATCTCCGCCAGCAACGGGTCCCGCTCGTCGATGAGATCGTCGCCGAGCAGGACGGCGAACGGCTCGTTGCCCACGTGCGCGGCCGCGCACAGCACGGCGTGCCCGAGGCCGCGTGGCGACTGCTGACGCACCGAGTGCACCTCGGCGAGCTCGGCCGATGCCCGCACCCGACGCAGGCGCACTTCATCGCCCTTGCGCTCCAGCGCGGCCTCGATCTCCGTCTCGCGGTCGAAATGATCCTCGACAGCCTTTTTGCTCCGACTTGTGACCAACAGGACGTCGCGCAGCCCCACGCGCGACGCCTCCTCGACGACGTATTCGATGGCCGGCCGGTCAACAACCGGCAGCATCTCCTTGGGCACCGCCTTCGTCGCCGGGAGGAAGCGGGTCCCCAGACCCGCAGCCGGAATTACCGCCTTCGTCACTGGCATGGACAGACCTTAGCCGGGCTGCAGTTCACCGGCATGACGGCGCCCGCCCTCCATACGCAATACACAGCTCAGCCGATCCGTCCGGCGGATGTTTCCGCCTGGCCGGTCATCCCGACCCCGATGTCCCGCCGGCACCAGAACTCCAGGTGCCCCCATCCCAGGCCCACCGAGCGCACCCGAGCCCGCCCACCGGACGACCGCCGCCCGGCTCGGATCCGTGACGAATCGATCTGTGATGTGGCAAACACTCGGGATCGCGCCCAGGATGACGCTGTGACCTGACCGGGCCGGCACACCCCGCCAGACGCGCCTGTGATCGCCGACTGCGAGAGGCTGGTCGTGTGCTGGACGAACAGGCCACCGCTCGCATCGACCTGGCCAAGCAGCGGCTACGCGCCCGCCTGCTGGCCCGGCGCCGGACCGCGCTCGCCGCGCTGACCGCCGGCGGCGCGGGCACCGGCGCGGGTGTGGGTGCGGGTGACGCGGGGGGGCTCGCGCCTCGCATCCTGGCGCTGCCCGAGGTCGCGCGGGCGACGTGCGTGGCCGCCTATGTGGGACTGCCGGGCGAACCGGAGCTGGGTGACCTGCTGGACCGGCTGCTGGCCGCCGGCACCCAGGTCCTCCTGCCCACCCTGCGCACGGACCTTGACCTGGACTTCCGGACCTATCTCGGCACTCTCGTCCCAGGCGCGCTGGGCACCCGGGAACCGCCGTCGGCGGCACCGGTCGGTGATCTCGGCCTGGCCGGCGTCGTGATCGTGCCGGCGCTGGCCGTCGACCGCCGCGGCCGGCGGCGCGGCCGCGGCGGCGGGGCCTACGCCCCGGCGCGCGGGGGGGGGGGCGCCCCCGCCC